>CAIOOC010000535.1 GCA_903859795.1 uncultured Bacteroidia bacterium | reverse complement strand
ATCGAGACGCCAAAGCATTTTCCCGTTAAGGTCGATTTCCGCAATTGCGGTACCCCCTGCAAAACCAAGGCTCCCTCGCCGCATAGGTACATGAAGTTCGTTTAGTATTTCAACCTGGCTTTTCGGTGTGTCATCAATAGCATCAATTTTAGGTGGCCTGAGCATCGCCAGGATTGTCCCTTGCGGCGTGAAAGTGGCCGCCCGGACCCCAATATCGCCTATCTGCCAGTACCAGCGGATTTGTCCCATCCCGTCGACCATCGCAATATATCCCGGGACACGTCCATAACAGAGCATTGCCAAACCACTTCCAAGCGCTTTGGAATCATGTGGATGGTCATCGCTTATCCAGTTAATTTTAAGCCAGGGAGATTGTTTTGGAGTTTGAAAAGAGAGAATTTTTGAGCGCTGACCCATAAATTGGTCGATTACAATCTCGTATTCATAGGTTGTATCGGTCCGAAGAAGCATCAGATGGGCAGTATGGTCGATAGCTTTCCCGGATTTTGCAGTCCTGAATTTTTCGGATGATCCCTTTATCCAGTAACGGACAAACAATCCCGAAGGCTTACTGAGCTCTATTTTTATATCTTCCTGAAAAGCAAGGTTATTCGCAGAGGTTAGTATAACGCTTTGAATCTGAATATCCTGAAGATAATACCTAATAATGGCTGCTGACAAAATGAGCATTAATAAGCTGCCAAGCAGGATCTTTAAATTTTTCTTCATAGATCAATTTCCCGGTTATTTGATTACAGATCTGATGGTTCAGATTTAAAAAACTGCCGGATACAAGGGATTCGTATCCGACAGTTTCTAGTATTTAAAAGAATCAATTCCAAAAGAATTACTGATAATTTTGATATGTTATGGCAATCTGTTGATATTTTCAGTGGCCATATTGGTATTCAACTGCGAATCAACAAGAGGATATGGAAGCAACTTCATATTGGGCTTCACCGAAGCACTTAACCCTCTGGATGTTAGGTACGCGTTACAGGTTGACTCGTATTTGCCAAAGCGTATTAAATCTGGTCGGCGTTTGTATTCAAACACAAGTTCAAAGCCTCTTTCATCGAGAATTCTCTGGGCCATTTCATCTTTGCTGGCAGGGACCGGGAAATTGGATCCTGATCCATAAACAGGAGCACCAGCCCTGGCTCTGATCGAGTTCAGGTAAGGCAATGCTGCTGAAGGACCGGATAATTCATTTTCGATCTCTGCCTTGTTCAGAATGACATCTTCAATTCTGAAAACTGAGATTGTTCTTGAGTCGTAATAAGCGTCAGATACCATTTCGTAGGAATACTTTTTTGTTGCTACGTTGACAAGCAATTTAGTGGTATCATTCGGAGGTACTGTTTGCCCGGCTGCAGGCATCATATAATAAAATCCGTAAGGTGTTGATCCATCCCTCGGACTGTATCCTGCATAGTTAAACCAGTAGAATTGTTTCCGTGGATCAGAATCGCTATAGCTTCTCCAAAATTGCAATGAAACAGCATAATACTGCCATCTGTTAGGAACTGTTGGATTATCGGCAGGTCCAAAATGGTTTGTAATCTCACCGCCATTCATCGAAGATTCGTGTAATATGCAGAATATAAATCCTTTATCGAACTTATTATTTTCGGACCATACATTTTTGAAATCTGCATTCAGGGCGTAAACTCCACTGGCTTTAAGCGCAAGCACCTGGTCGATATATATTTTAGCATTGGCATAGTCATGTGCCCGAAGATAAACCTGTCCCAGCAGAGTAAGGGCAGCTCCCTTTGTTGCTCTGCATAATCCGTCAGCAGCGCTCCAGGTTTCAGGAAGATTGCCAATTGCAAATTTACAATCTTCAGCAATAACCTTATCCACATCAGCCACAGGAGATAATGCCATATTAATCGTCTTCGCGGGTGCCAATACCTCTGTAATTAATGGGACAGGACCCCATGCGTCTGTTAAGTCTCTGTATGCCAATGCTCTTAGAAAGCGAGCCTGGGCAATAACCTGGTTCTTTTTGGTATCTGCCATTGGCACAGCACCTACTTTTGACAACAACATGTTGGCATTACTGATGGTCTCGTACATAAATTGCCAATTGTACCTGATATACCGGTTGTTGGCATCATAAGTAAAATTGCTCATTTTCGTCGGGTCACCGGCTGCTGTAGAGAATCCCATATCGGTGGTGTAATCGGTAGTCATCACCAGATATCCATTGTAGTACATCCAACCGTCACCGGGATATGGCGCAATATCAGAGTATACACCCACCAGTGCCGCATCGATTGCGCTTTCGGAGGAATAGGCGTTTGCAGTGGTCAGGTTGCTGTAAATCTTCGGGTCTAATTTGGTGCATCCGGCCAGAAGTGTCAGTGCAAGAATTAAATATATGTATTTCATATCGTTTATCTTTTAAAGTTAACAATTAATCAGGCTTCTAGAATGTAACGTTTACACCTATTGAATAGGATTTCAAACTTGGATAAGAGTTAAAATCCAAACCAGCTCCGGCATTGGCCGTTTGGCCTGATCCTCCTGTTTCATACCCTTTTGTATCCACCTCCGGATTCCATCCCGAATATCCTGTAATTGTAAACAGATTTTCGGCAACCACATAGAATCTGCAGCTCTTTAGAAATTTGATCTTTGTTGGCAAAGTATAACCCAAAGTCAGATTTTTTAATCTTAAGAATGAGGCATCTTCGATGAAATGGCTGTTAATGTAACCGCCGTATTTGGAATAATAAAATCCGTTACGCGGGATATCGGTATTCTGGTTGGTAGGTGTCCAGCGGTTAAGAGCATCGGTTGTGTGGGCCCACTCAAGGTTCATCCGGGTCATATTCAACAGGTGGTTTCCTTCTGATCCGTATATGAAAATTGAAAGGTCGAAGTTCTTGTACGAAAAGGTATTGGTCAATCCATAGATGAATTTGGGAGTAGCCGAAGCGAGAATTGTTCGGTCGGCAGATGTTATTTTTCCATCAGGAACGCCATTGGGACCCGAGATATCTTTGAATTTAGGATCGCCGGCAACCGAACTTGGTTGTGGGGCATACGTTTCACCTTGTTTCAATACGCCATCATAGACATATCCATAAAGGGATCCAAGTGGCTGACCTACACGAATCACGGCAAAGTCCTCCTCTGAAACATTACCCATCGGTTTGGATGATCCGATACGGATATCTCCGCCGCCACCCAGATCAAGCACTTTATTCCGGTTAACTGCAAAGTTCAGGCGGGTTTCCCACTTCAGTTTGCCAGTCAGGTTATTGGATAACAACTCAATTTCAAAACCTTTGTTTTGAATTGAACCAACATTGCTTTGTCCGCTTGTGAATCCTGAATACAGAGGTAAAGCTTTGTTGATCAGCAGATCAGTAGTTTTTTTGTAATAAAGATCAATTGTAGCGGTGAGTCTTCCTTTGAGAAATCCCATATCCAGCCCGGTATTGTATTGTGATGTTGTTTCCCATTTAAGGCCAGGATTTTCAGGCGTTCCGGCGCTCATCTGGGTTCCTGAAGTATTATTGATTCCATCAAAGGTCAGGTTCGTATTTGACATTAAAGCAAACCGTGCATAATCACCAATCTGGTCATTACCTGTCTTGCCATATCCCAGCCTGTATTTTAAATTAGAGAAAACACCAAGATTTTTGATAAAGGGTTCTTCAATCATTCTCCATGCCAGAGCTCCTGAAGGGAACGACCCCCAGCGGGTATTCGCTCCGAACCGGGAAGATCCATCCTGTCTCATCGTAAGAGTCAGCAAATATTTGTCTTTCATCGAATAGTTGGCCCTGCCGAAATAGGAAATCAGGATGTTTTCACCTCTGAATGAAGCTTTATTCGTAAGGGTAGAAGCAGCACCCATGTTATTATACAGGAATGCGTCGGTCGAGAATCCTTTAGCAGCCATAATTTGGTATGCGGCTATTGTTTTCTCATAGGAATAACCACCCATGATGCTGAATGAATGTATATCTCCTATTTTTTTGGAATATTGGACATAGGTATCAAAAAGTTGCTTTGTTGATGTGCTATTGGTAGTACTCGCGTCGCCATTATCGATACCTCCCTGATAGGTTGCGCGGGGCAGGTAGGTTCCCTGGAAATTATGAATCATCTCAACACCGCCGTTGGCTTTTATCATTAACCCTTCAATGGGCCGAATCTCAAGGTAAGCATTGCCATTTAGTTTATCGCTTACAAGATCATTTGTACGCTCCAGAAGATTTGCCAGAGGGTTGTCACCTCTTCCGCCTGGTGGCCGGCCAAAAGTTCCGTCCGGATTCTTTGGCAAAACAGTAGGATCATAAGTAAGAATGCTCAGAAGAATATTTTCATTTAATATATTTCCCGCGTATAACTGGTAATTTGACTTTCCTCTTTGACCGCTGACAGTAGCACCCGCTTTTATGTAGTCATTAACCTTCTGATCCACGTTAATCCTCCCGGAGACCCTTGAATAACTCGTGTTTTTCAGAACCCCTTCCTGATCATAATAGCCCAGACTGGTAAGGACCTGTGTTTTATCAGAACCTCCCTTAAATTGAATATTGTGATCCTGAACATTTCCAATCCGGCTCGTTTCATCTACCCAATTGGTATTTACATTTGATTGCAGCTGCGATTGTGTGTAAACAGCATATTGCTGATTCTGCTGCCCGTCAATTTCCTGGAACAATGAATTGGCTAACGTCATATATTGCTTGCCATTAAGCATTTTGAACGGGTTTATAACATTCTGAACACCAGTGTGGCCGGAATAAATAATGCTGTTCTCGCCAGATTTACCCCGCTTGGTAGTAATAAGAATAACCCCATTTGCACCACGGGCACCATATATTGCCGTAGCCGAGGCATCCTTTAGAATCTCCATTGATTCAATATCGTTTGGATTGATGTCTTTTCCGCTTGTGGTTGGAAAACCATCAACGACATAAAGCGGTTCATTGTTACTGCTGATTGAGTTTGCCCCACGAATTCTGACCGAAATACTACCACCGGGAGCTGATGAGTTCTGAACGACAAGAACCCCTGCTGTTCTCCCTTGTAAAGCCTGGGCAGCATTACTGATTGTTCCACCAAGTGTAAGATCTTTACTTGCCACCTTGGCAACCGCGCCGGTCAAATCACTCTTTTTCTGTGTGCCATATCCAATAGCAACTACTTCATCCAAACCCTGAATTTCTTCCTCCATAATAACGTCCAGTGTCGAAGAACCAGTATATGCTACATTTACAGTTTTCATCCCTACAAACATGAAAACAAGGGTTTTTGTACCACTTGGGACTGTCCATTTAAAATTCCCATTATTATCTGTAACCGTTCCGGACGTTGTTCCTTTAGCCAGAATAGCTACCCCTGGTATTGGAACACCCTTGCTGTCTTTGACTGTTCCTGAAATTTCCCGGTTCTGCTCTGCTGCAGTTTCAACTCTAATTAACGATGGGGATTCTTTCACTTCATCGGCAAGAATCACAATCTGCCGGTCATAAATTTTATAACTATTATTTGTCCCTTCAAAAACCTGGTTCAGGATTGATTCTACGGTCTTATCATTCACGTCAACATCGACTTTACGGTTGACATCCAACTGCTTTTCATTGTACAACAGGATGAATCCACTGTTTGATTCGATGTCGTGGAATACCTCCTTAACAGTGGCCCCGCTCAGCTTTAGACTAAATTTGGTCTGTTGTGAATAGGAACTTGCAGTAGCAGTTACCATTGATACCAGAATAAAAAAGGTTAGCAGTTTCATACGTAACAAGATTTTTGAAATACCTCCGGAAGGAAAGGATTTCCTTTTGCACTTTTTTTTCATACCTTTGATAAGTTTTAATTAAACACTGTTAAAATCAATCACTAAGGTCGGCAGGTTGGCAGACCTGCTGACCTTTTTACTATTTTCTCATAAGCAATTCACCAATCTTCTTGTTTATATAGATTTTGTTTCCGTCTACCCGGTATTGAATATTTGCTACATCTGAAAGGGCAACCATCACCGCCTCAACAGACTCTTTAAGATCCAGTTTACCAGATATCAGATCCGCTGTTGAAAACTGAGTGTCGAAAACAAACTGAACATTGTAGAATCGTTGCAATTTATTGATTACGTCCTGAAGACTATGTTGCGAAAACTTAAACCAACCTTCCGTCCATGCAATAGCGAATTCTACATCAGGTTCGCTTTTAACTGTTATCAAACGATCCGTATGATCATAACTGGCTTTTTGATTGGGAGATAAAATAGTTTCACTCTTAAGTAATCCCAGCATTGACCGTTCACTTACTGAAACTTTTCCTTCAAGTAAAACCGTTTCTGTAAGACGGTCAGAATCATATGCTGAGACATTGAATCTTGTTCCGAGTACTTTAATGGATAACTCAGAAGTGTTTACGACAAACGGTAACTCCTGGTTGTGTGTAACTTCAAAATAGGCCTCCCCTTCCAGAAAAACTTCACGTTTTTTACTCGTAAATTTGGTTGGAAATGCCATCCTGCTCCCTGCATTGAGCCACACTTTGGTGCCATCTGCCAGGATTAATTGCGACTTTTTACCAAATGGAATAACGACCTCATTCATTTTTGATTCATCCGGAACAGCAGTCTGACTGAGATCTATAATCTTTTCATTATCGATGACTATCTTCTTCCCGTTATTCATGGCAATTTTTGAATCTTTCTTCTCCAGATCTACAGTCGTTCCATTTGAAAGTAGAAGACGAGACTGGGTTGCAGAACCGGGAACGATGGAGGATGTATAGTTGTATGATTTCTGATGATTAGTTACAATCCACAATCCTGCAGAACCGACAAAAAGTGCAAGGATAAGCACTGCAGCATACCGAATCATTGAAAACAGTTTAATCCTTCCGGAACGGTTTTTGATATGATCGTCAAAACCTTCAATATTTCTCCAGATTTTTAAAAGCTCCTCCTCGCTAAGATTATCTGTTCGCTCATGCAGCAGATTAAGGATTTTGCGCACCTTTTTTACTTTGTATCTGAATTCCGGATGTTCTGACAGGAATGACTCCCACTCCTGTTGATGGTCACCACGAACCATCCAGGCAACAAACTTGCTGTCTTCCAGGAGTTCTTCAAAGGAAAGGTCTAAATACTCTTTTTTCAAAGCAATTGTATTTCTAAAGTGTATAAGTTAAGAAAGAGAGATCATCGTTTTTTGTGGACTCTAAAAACCAATTATTTTTAACAAATGTTAAAAATTTTAAAATTGGCTTCAGGTGAGCTATTTAAAAACGGTGCTTATTCGGGGAGAATAAAGCATTATAAATGTGAAACTGGTTTCAGACAACTCTGTTCGAAGTGTTTTTAAGGCGCGAAATACCATTTTCCTGGCTGAATCGTATTTCATCGACATTATTTCGCAAATCTGGTCGTATTCAAAATCACAGGTAAACCGATAATAAAGGATTTCACGTTGTTTGGGGCTTAGCTCTGCAAGCCCTTTACGCACATTTTTCTCATTTTGGGTAAGCTCTTCCTTCAAGATTAAATCTTCCTCGATTGAATATACAATATGAAGGTTATGGTTTTCAAAGTCTGCATCCGTGATTTTAATATTCTTATTTCCATTGAGACTTTGCAGCAGCCTGCGACGTAAAGACTTAATCAGGTAAAAATAAATATGATCAGTATTTCCCAGCGTAGCGCGGGTTCTGATTAAGTCGAAGAATAGATCCTGAATGCTATCCTTAATTAACTCATCGTCGGTTGTAAATTTTTTTCCATAAAAGAATAACAGGTTAGCGTACTGATAATAAATATGGGAAAGAGCGTATTTTTCGCCCTTTTTAAAATCCTCCCATAATTTTATATCATTCGCCGTATGATCCATGCTCTATAAATATTACACTCAAAAGTAATATTTTTAGCAGATTTGCAAAGTGAAACCCTGATGAACTGTTGTCATAAAAAGAAAGGGGTCAATTCCTCAGGGTCCTTCAAGAGTCAAGCATCAATAAATCTGTAAGCTAACCTAATTTTATTCAGGGTAATCCTGATTACTCTTCAACTGAAAATTTCAGTTCAAAAACCGGTCTGCTTCCGACATTTTCTGGTGCCTCTTTATTCGGAATTGAAACTTTGATCTTTGATGTGCTGTCAGCTCTATGTAATTCAGCTTCTATCTTTCGGATCCGATAATTGGAAAAACTATTTTGGATAGAGTCGAGTTTATGATTTCCAATTAACTGAACACTACCTGAAACAAGACTTACAGTGTCCGATTTAAGTTTTTGAGCAATAAAGGCTAAAAACTTAGCCTTCTCTTTTTGGGAATCGGAGCCTGTTGCAGCAGTGAAAAGTTTACCTGCCTCACTGACAGCAAGTTCCTGTTTCTCTAATTCTACGTCGTTATAATAGGCAAGATCAATTTTCATATCCGGTTTTTTCTTTTCCAAATCAGTAAATAGCTTAATCCGCCGTAAATGACGATCAGTTAATGTTGTATCTGCATAACTAAATTCGAGTCCTTTAATCTCATCAGGATTTACTCCCATTAACCCCGATAAGGCCCTGAATGGTGAGGCTACAATTTTGGTAATTACGTTCTTAAAGACCTGCCAGATAAGTTTGCCAATTTTAGTCTTTGGATCATTTAAATCGCCGGTTAAGGGAAGATCCAATATAACATCGCCATGAACGTCTTTCAACAGATAGAGCGCAAGTTTTAAAGGAATATTCATCAAACCGCCGCTCTTCTTTCCCAGCGAGGCATTCCGGATAATCAGCTTATTCTCACTGTTGAGTTGCCTGGCTTTAATTACCGTCTTACTTTGATAATACATATTCCCAAGGATGATCGGGAATCCCACATAATACCTCGAATATATATTCAGATCAGTCAGCTGGAAGTTTGTAAGAACTGAATTGACCTTCAACTCGTAAGGATTGGAGGGGTCAACTCCAAGCTCTGCCGTAAGTTTGCCATGGTTATTCAGTCGAGCTGAAGAATAGGCCTTTATCCATTTGGAATCTGAAGAAATCGAGTCAAGTTTTAGTGAAATCCGGTCAATATGATAATTAAATGGTTCCCCACAGGTGTAGTCACGAAAATCGGTTATCCCGTTATCTATTTTCAAATGGCTGATCCTGTAATCATATTTAAATGGTTCACTTTTTTTATCACTTTCAACCATCAGTCTCAGAAAATTATTGGTCGAATCCTTCATCTCAAAGAAGAGATAAGGTTCTGTCAGTTCAATCGTATCAAATTTAAACGAGAATTTCATCGGATATATTTGATTCATAACAACATGTCCGCGTT
>CAIOOC010000534.1 GCA_903859795.1 uncultured Bacteroidia bacterium | reverse complement strand
GTATAAACATAAATAACGGAATCGGAGCCAGAAACCCGACTGACATTGAATACAGATCTGAAATATGTCCCATGAATGGTGGAAACACTGCACCACCGACAATGGCCATCACTATAACTGAAGCACCTTTCTTTGTTTGAGGACCGAGATCCTTAATTCCTAACGCAAAAATGGTAGGGAACATGATCGACATCAGCAAAAACACCGTATAAAGTGCGATAAGAGAAACCCAGCCGAGGTTCATACTCACCACGGGGAGCAAGATGATGCTTAATCCGGTATTGATTGCAAGAATCCTGGCCGGTTTGACCCGGCTCATGATATAACTGCCTGACATCCGGCCAATCATGAATAAGGCAAAACCTATCGACAGGAAGTAGGGGCCATTTTCAACGTCAAAACGGGGATTCTGGTTTTTATCGGTCACAAAATTGATCAGGTAACTGAAGATTCCCGTTTGGGCGGCGACATAACAAAACTGGGAAATAACGCCCATTACAAAATGCCTTTGCCTGATCAGCGGTTTATGAAAGGTTGATTTTTCAGTGGTTGAGGTTTCCATAATACCGTGTCCGTGACCGGTCTCTTCCTCGGATATCTCGGGGAGGGGAAGACGCACGAAGATCAGTGCGACAATCAGCACTACCAACCCGATGGAGGCAAAAGGGAGGATCATGGAGGTGAGTTTCTCTCCCGGAGCGGCACCCTGGTTACCATAGATGTACAGACCGATGAGTGGTCCGATTACCCATGCCAGGCCATTGAAGGACTGGGAAAAATTGATCCGCTGGGCAGCAGATTCCTTCGTTCCAAGTTTTGTTGCATACGGATTTGCAGCTGTCTCAAGTGTTGCAAGGCCACATCCAAGGATGAAAAGACAGCTCAGAAATATCCAGAATGACTCGAACGAGGTTGTCCCCGCTATCAAAAAGGCCCCGGTTGCAAAGAGTGAAAGTCCCAGTACAATCCCCTTTTTATACCCAAACCGGCGCATGAAGAATCCCGCGGGAAGCGCCATTCCGAAATAAGCCCCATAAAGCGAAAACTGGATCAGACTGGACTGTGACTTGGTTAAATGGAGTATTTGTTGGAAATGTTTATCGAGGGTATCTATCATCCCGTGGGCAATACCCCAAAGGAAAAAGAGAAATGAGATAAAAATAAACGGGACAAGATACTCTTTGGTGGTAAGACTGTGTTTGTTTGACATTGTTTTAATGATTTATTAAATTATTTCTTTTTATAAGGATTACGACATTTCTTAATTTCATTACTGTTCTTTGAAATCCGGATTAAGAACCACATCTTTTCTGCGGATTTCAGGGGTTACTTTCAGTGAAAAGATATTCCCATTAGGAACACTTGTCTCAACTATGGTTTGTTGGGGCGCATGCAATTTAAAACCAACATCCTATTCTTTAGGTCAAGCCGGAAATAGAATTATTTTATTCACTGGAGTTTGCCAAGCATTTCCTGTAAGCCAATCATAGAGCAACCTCTATGATCCAAATGTATGCAGATTG
>CAIOOC010000533.1 GCA_903859795.1 uncultured Bacteroidia bacterium | reverse complement strand
GTTAAAGACTTGTTTTATGAAGAAGAAATTAACTTTCACGATATTATTTATTGTGTCAGGTTTTCTGTGTGTTGGAGGTTCCTTAAAGACAGACTACACGGTCTATGTTAATCGTTTTATCGGCTCCGGTCAGCATGGCAAGATCATTCCTGCTGCAGTTGTCCCGTTTGGCATGGTCCAGTGTGGCCCAAATACAAGAGAAGGCGATGTTGGTTATAATTATTATGACACTAAAATTCAGGGATTTAGTCATGTCAATAAAGGAGGATCCGGATGCAGTGATTTTCACGATATTCTATTCGTACCGCTAAATGGAGACCGCTGGGATGTAAAAAATACGGTCTATCCGATGGAAGGGTTTCCCACGAAGTTCTCACACAAGGATGAAGTAGCACAGCCAGGTTATTACCAGGTAAAAATGGGAAATCTAAATACAGAGATAACAGTTACTTCACGATGTGCCATGCACAAATACAATTTTAGCATGACAGGCACTAATTATTTAGCTATTGACCTTAAGCATGGAAGTGATGGAGCCTGCACAATCGTGCCGGAGGATAGTTACGACACGGTAAAAGTATCAGGAATAAAGGTTATTGATAAATATTCAGTTGAAGGTTATCGGGTTTCATCGGGATGGGCAAAAGAACAACACGTTTATTTCTATGCAAGATTTTCAAAGCCTATTAGTCGTGCGGAAAGTTTCATTAACAGAAAACGATGTGACCTCAATTTTCCTGTTACGGGAACTGATATCCGTTTTATCCTGAGTTTTGATTCCTCTGAAAGCACTGAGTTACTTGTGAAGGTTGGTATCTCCTCCGTCAGTTGCGATGGTGCAAGGTTAAATCTGGAACATGAAATCCCTGACTGGAATTTTGAACGGGTAAGGTCTGATGCAAAGACCCTCTGGAATAAGGAACTGGCCAGATTTGAGGTTAAAACGAAGGATTCAGCTAAAAGAGAGCTTTTTTATACCAGCCTCTACAATGTTATGGTGTACCCTATGTTATATTCTGATGTTGATGGCAATTTCAGAGGCCCGGATCACCTTATTCACCACGCTCAGGGATTCAGGTATTTTGGTGGGGTGATTGGTCTTTGGGATACCTTTCGGGCGGCCATCCCCTTGCAGACAATTGTAAGACCGGCTATTGTAAGTGAATACCTTCAGACTTTTCTCGAGCATTATAAATATTTCGGTCAGTTACCATTTTATGCTTTGGCCGGGAACGAAACCTTCTGCATGATTGGTTTACCATCTATTCCTGTTTTAGCAGATTGCTACTTTAAAAAAATTCCGAAATTTGATTTTAATAAAGCTTATAATGCCATGAAGGTGTCCTTGATGAAAGATACAACCGGATTTCCAATGCGTTATTTTCAGGGGCTGATAAATTATAAAAAATATGGATACATACCTGCCGATCTTGAAGCTGAGGCAACGGCAAGGACACTGGAGTATGCATACGACGATTGGTGTATGGCTAAAATGGCGAAAGCGATGGGCAAGGATGATGACTATCACTATTTTTTGGACCGTTCGATGAATTACAAAAATGTATTTGACTCAAAAGCCGGTTTTATGAATGGTCGGCTGAGTAATGGTGATTTCAAACCAAATCTGAACCCCTTCTTTTCAAACCACAGGAGAGATGATTTTTGCGAGGGAAATGCATGGCAATGGACATTCTCTGTTCCACAGGACGTTGAAGGATTGAGCAGTTTATTTGGAGGAAAGGAGAAGCTGGTGAAAAAGCTTGATTCATTATTTTCTGTATCTTCAAATCTCGCCGGAACGGAAGCCTCCGGAGATATTACAGGCTTGATTGGTCAATATGCACAGGGAAATGAGCCTAGCCATCATATTGCATATATGTACAATTATGTAGGACAGCCATGGAAAACACAAAAATTAATAAATCAGATACTTACAACGCTTTATGACAATACGGTAAACGGTATATGCGGTGATGAGGATACCGGTCAGATGTCAGCCTGGTATATATTCTCTTCAATGGGGTTTTATCCGATGAACCCTGCCAGCCAAAAATATGATATAGGCTCACCTCTGTTTGACGAAGTCTCCATCAACCTTCAAAATGGTAAAAGCTTCACCGTCACTGCAAAGAATCTTTCGCAAGAAAATATTTATATTCAGTCTGCCAAACTTAATGGGAAACCGCTGAATCATCCTTTTGTAACTTATAAAGAGATTATGGGTGGGGGGAGATTGGAATTTATTATGGGTTGTAAACCTAATATCAAATGGGGAATTACTAATAATTGAACTAATCTAAATTTTACGACTGAAATTTGACCAAGAAAGCGGATATGAATAATGCAAAATAATTTTGTTCTTAATTCGTATTTGTCAATCAAACTAACAATTTAAATTATGAATCTGAAAGGTGCTTTAGAAATTACTGAACTTTCGACAAAGCCTGACTATCTAAAATGCGTTGACCGGGTTGAGGCCTGGTTTCAGGGTGAAATCCTTGATCGGAACCCTATCCGCTTTCACCGCCATAATGCTGAATATGACAGTTCGCACGCCAGTCCGCACTCCACCATCAGGGACTGCTGGTTCGACGCCGAATATCAGGCCGATGATTTTTTGCGGAGTATATCAGGTATGCGTTTCAACGCTGAGACTTTTCCGATTTATATGCCCAATGTCGGACCTAATGCCTATGCAGCCTTCCATGGTGGAGAGATGACCTTTGAAGAGACAACTTCATGGTATCACGAAATCGTTCACAATTACGATACTGACCTTTCGAAAATTCAGTTCTCCAACGAGAATTTCTTTTACAAAAAACTCATGGAACTGACCGAAGTTGGTCTTCAAAAGTGTGGAGATAAGTTCCTGGTGGGTTATCCCGATTTGCACCCGGGCCTTGATTGTGCACTGGCCTGGCGCGGAACAAATAATTTATGTACTGACCTGATGATCGACCGTGAAAATGCGCAGAAATTGTTCAGTCTTGCAACCGAACATTTTCTGGATGTTTACGACGATTTTCACAATCTACTCAGTGCTGCCGGAATGCCATCGTGCACCTGGATGAACCTGCCGATCCCGAAAGGGAGGATGCACGTTCCCAGTGCAGACTTTTCGTTTATGATCTCGCCTGACGATTATATCGAATTTGGTTTACCTATTCTGCAAGAAGAGGTGAAAACGATGACCCACAATATTTTTCACGTGGACGGATTGGGGGTCGCCAACCATATTGAAGCTATTCTGAGTGTCCCTGAAGTCCAGTGTATTCAGTGGGTTCAGGGTATGGCGGAGGATTATCCGATCTTGCAACATTTGGATTTTATCCGATATGTTCAGTCCAGAAATCGCGGAATTATAGTGGACTTGTCAAAAGAAGATCTGGACGAATACATGGAAAAAATGTCTTCAAAGAACACATTTCTTTGGATTGCAACAGAGAGTGAAGAAGAAGAATTTGCGATCATGAAAAAGGTTGAAAAATGGAGTAGGAAAAAATGAAAAACCGACATTAAAAACTTTCTAAATCTAATAAAATGAACAAACTAATCAATCTGATCTTTTTACTGATAGTCATTCTTTCAGGAAAAATTGTTGGGCAAAATTTCCCTGTGGTCTCCTGTGAATATGGCAAAGCTCATGCATATACGATTGGAGATTCACTTTTTGTAACGACCGGAGAGGTTGAACGCAAATGGATTTGGACAGGTAGCGGACTTGTAACAAAATATGTGAAAAACATGTCTACCGGGCAAGTATATTCAAATTCCCAAAAGAACATCAGATGCGACTGGAACCTGCAAAATACAGGAATCGAAAAGGATAAAAAAGGTGGAGAACAACATCTTACAGGTTGCGACTGGAACTGGCTGAAAGCTGATGCATCACCTGGCTCTGCAAAATTGGTCTCTTTAACTGCCAGGGTTGGTAATGACGACGGATTTACAAACAAATATATCGAAGTTGTTACCCAATTGCGTTATGAATCGCTGAGGCTTGAGATTCAACATGTAATCTGGGTCTACCCGGATGCCCCCGGAGTACGCACCCAGTTGCTTATAAAAGCCTTACCCGGTTTCCGGCCAGAAAATTTCCCGAAAGCAGATACAATTACAAAATACTATGGAGGAACATTGCCTGTTCCGGGCGGAAGAGCAGATTTTTTGCCCCTCGATTTTGCTGCGAAAAACCAGCGCAATTACTGGGGCTACTATAATGATCCGGGTAACCGGTACGATCAGAGTCTGGATATGCTGAAAGAAAAATTGATACAGGGTTATCCCCTTTTTCAGATTGAATCAATCAACTGGGCTAGTGGCATGGGAGTTGATTATGGTGGAAATGGTGTTTGTCTAGTCAAAGAGTCACCCAAAACCGTTAATCAGCCAGGACACAATACAGGATCATTTTATTCCGGTTCGAATGGATTGTGGGTTACAGGATTGGGGTTGCTTCCGGATGAAGTAACAACCGATCGCTTCAGGGAGTGTTGGGCAAACTGGACAATTCTTTATTCTGGCGGAAATGATGAATTGCAATTGGCTGTAAAACGCTTCGATCGTGCACGTTATCCTGCATTTCCCAAACGCGATTTGTTTATTCTTGGAAATACCTGGGGACCTGGAGATCCTTTGGGCAATCAGTTCACTGAAGAATCATTTGTCCTGAATGAGATTCCTGCCTTGGCAGACCTGGGTGTTGATCTGTTTCAGATTGACGATGGATGGCAAAAGAGCGATGCTGGTTCAACGGCACATGATTTCGTGCCTAAATACACCAACGGATGGAATGACATCAAGGCTTCATGCGACAAATATGGGGTAAAAATGGGCCTTTGGGTTTCAATCCGTAATGCTAAAGTTTCTGACTTAATAACTAATCTAGACCATCTTGGCTTTATTTCCTGGAAAGTAGATTTTGACAATCTGGCAACTCGAAAGGATTTTGAAGACCGGACACGAAGTTACCGTGAAATCATGAAGCATGCATGGCTGAAAACACAGTTTACCCTTTGTCCGGAATACGATAACCTGCGTTATGGTTGGTATTATGCCAAAGAGTATGGAAGTATATACTTTCGGAACATTCAGGAAGCTTTGCCTGAACATTTAACTATGGTACCCTATCATGTGCTGCGTCAGCACTGGCTCATGTCGAAATATTTTAATAGTAATAAATTGCAGGTAATGCTGCAAAATCCCAAACGTGCTGATAAAGCCCGCAGTGATGCCTATTTACACAGCCATTCCTATTGTTTTGCAATGGGTTTGCCCTTTATTCCCAATTTTTTCCAGAGCGCCCAATTTTTGGATAAGGAAGGACATGATCAACTAAAACAACTGATTTCTGTTTACAAGAAGGTCAGGACCGACATGTTTAACTGTTACACCTTCCCCATTGGCGGGCTTCCTGCAAACGACAGCTGGTCGGGTTTTCAGATGGTAGACGGAAGTATGGGCAGGGGCTATATTTTATTATTCAGGGAGTTGCACAACAACGAAGCTCAAAAGGAAATCAGCCTGAAATTCCTGGGCAATAAAACTATTCAGCTGACCAACCTTGAAACAGGCAAGGAGACTCTGCAAAAAGTAAAGTCAGACGGAACAACTTCATTTTCATTAATGGAACCGGCGTCTTATTTATTTCTTCAATATTCAGTGGCTGGTAAAGAATAATCAATTATTTTAAAATGAGCAAATTGTCTGAATGGAAAAGCGCAACATGGTTTTTCATAAGCCGGTTATTTGTATTGCTGGTTTTATCCTTTACTTCGGTAAAATCGCAAACATCCGATTCTTTACCAATTGATCGTTTCAGCCTGGTAACCAGGTATAATTTGATCTACGATCATATAGATTCCAGTCAGGTGATGACTGTGGGAAATGGTGAAATGGCTTTTTCGGCCGATATAACCGGTTTGCAGACCTTCCCGGAAAGATATGAAAAAACGATGCCGCTGACCACTATGTCGAACTGGGGCTGGCATTCCTTTCCCAATCCAAACAACTATAAATTAGAGGATGTCCTCAGACCGGTGAACATAAGGGGGAAAACGGAGTGGTACCCGGTTATTGGCTTTCCTTACGAAGATGATAACGCAGCCAGTAACTGGTTAAACGAAAATCCGCATCATTTTCACATGGGACAGGTAGGTTTTGTTTTGCTCAAAAAAGATGGAAAGGAGGCTGCAATCGGAGATCTGAAAAAGATTAACCAAAAGCTCAACCTTTGGGAAGGGATGATATACTCTAAATTTGAACTTGAAGGTTATCCGGTCGAGGTATCGACAGGCATAAATCCAATTGATAATCAATTGGTTGTAAACGTAAAATCCGAACTTGCAAAACTTGGGAGAATTAAAATCAGACTCCGTTTCCCTTATGCCTCTAATCATTTCTCCGGAGCAGATTGGACCTCACCTGCAAAACATCAGACGAATTTAATCAGGAAATCTTCCAGCCAGGGCGTTTTTCAAAGGGATTTAGACACCACCAGGTATTTTGTAACGGTAAACTCCGGCCTGAAGATTAAATTTCAACCTAAGGAAAAACACTGTTTTATTGTAATACCAGATGCTGCATACAGTACCTTTTCCTTTAGCTTTAATTTTTCGAAGAATCCAGTTCCCAAAACCATAGTGCCGGTCGCCCAGACTCTAAGGTTGGTGAAGGAGTTCTGGAAAAACTATTGGACAAAGGGGGGAGTGGTTGATTTCTCCGGAAGCTCTGATCTGCGAGCAGCAGAACTTGAACGGCGGATTATCCTTTCACAATATTTCACTGCCATCCAATCATCGGGATCCTTGCCTCCCCCGGAATCAGGTCTGATGAACAACAGTTGGAACGGGAAATACCATCTTGAAGTACATTGGATTCATTCAGCCCATTTTGCCCTCTGGGGCCATCCGGAAATGCTGGAAAAGAGTCTGGCCTGGTATATTGACTTTTTACCTAAAGCCTGTAAACTTGCTGCAGACCACGGATATAAAGGGGCCAGATGGCCTAAGATGATTGGTCCGGAGGGTCGCGAGAGCCCCAATCATATCAACCCGTTTATTATCTGGCAGCAACCACAAATCATTTACATGGCCGAACTGTGTTATCGTGCCAGACACGATAAAGCAACCTTGAATAAGTACAAGGATGTTGTCTTGCAGACAGCCGAATTCCTCGCTTCGTACCTGTTTTTTGATAAGGAAACCCGAAAGTACGTTCTTGGACCGCCGGTAATGCCGCCACCAGAAATCATAGAATATAGATATGATAGTATTAAACATGAAACCAGATACATAACCTGGCCTTCAAGTGAAACTTATAATCCTTGTTTCGAACTGGCTTACTGGGATTTTGGGCTAAAGACAGCGCAGAAGTGGCTCGAACGTTTGGGATTGCCGCGAAATAAGGAATGGGATTATATTCTGGAGTACCTGTCACCTTTACCTAAAACAAAAAATCCGAATGGCAATGATAGTCTTTACCTGCATGCGGCAAATTCGACAACCCTTTGGAGCAATAAAAAATTGCAAATTCAGCACCCCTCTTTTCTGATGGCCAAAGGACTCCTGCCTGGAGATAAAACCAATGACCAGGATATGCTTTCCACATTGCAGGCAGTAATGAACACGTGGGATAAGAATATCTGGGGAACCGATTTTCCCATGATCGCAATGACAGCCACCCGGCTTCATCAGCCTGAAATAGGGATAGATGCATTGTTTTTCCCCAGTCCCAACAACAATTATTCCTACATGGGGCTGAATAATAACTGGAGGAGTTACCCGGTTTATCTCCCATCCAATGGGTTTTTACTTTCAACGATTGCCCTGATGACAGCCGGTTGGGATGGAAATAACGTCTCTCTGCCCGGCTTTCCAAACGATGGCAAATGGAAGGTCAGGTATGAAGGTATAGCTGGATTACCATAGTCAACAACTTCCTTTATACTCAAGATCTCTAAAGGTAAATCTGTAGAGCTAACTAAATATAAGATAATATCCTTCCGGTCATTTAAGTTATATTTTAAGTAAGTTTCTATGAATAAGGAGTTTCCTCAAATTAAAGTTATCGATGAAATTTATATTAAAAATTCTTCAAATTTCCTTATATTTGCTTATTAATTAACCCTTGAAAAAAGAGTACCTGTCTGTTTTTTCGTTTGTGTATAAACTAACATAAACCTATTTCCAATTGACCAAAGATTTCGAAATATGGGAGAATTTTAAAGCGGGTGATAAATCGGCGCTTTCATATATCTATTTCCAGTATTTCCATTCAATGTTTCAGTATGGAATTAAGTTTAAAGACGATCCTGAATTTATTAAAGACTGTATTCAGGATGTTTTTTTTAAACTGATAAAGGCAGGTGAAAAACTTGGTCATACAGAAAATATCAGATTCTACCTGTTTAAAGCGCTTAAAAATTCTATTTATAAAGAATTGGAAAAAAACAAACGGAATGAATTAGTGGAGATCTTTCCGTTTAAATTTGACACTCTTTTCTCTTTTGAAGAAGATGTTCAGGAGAAAGAAAATATGTCTCATAAAGAGAAAGTCTTATTAAAAGCGTTGGATGGTTTGAGCGAACGTCAACGGGAAATCATCTATTTGAGATTCGAATGTGCCATGGAGTACGACCAGATATGTGACATTATGGAACTTAAAAACGATTCTGCCCGAAAATTGCTGTTTCGGGCAATCAAGTCGCTGAGAGAAATCATAAGTAACCAGATAAAACTTCCTATCCTTCTATTATTCAGGCTTTCCCAAAAACATGTTTTATAGCATGTTCATTTTGTGTCCACAAAATGAATTTATCAGGACTTACATCACATGGGATTCATTATTCAAGAAGAATCTTATTGCTGATAAATAAAACGAAACTAAATTTCTATAACTTCATGATAAATATTAAGTTATGCAAATTAGTGATTTGCTTGATCCTTTGCTTAAATGGTCTGCTTTTCGCGCAAAGCAGACCTGACACTTTAAGCTACAACCCTTTTATTTGGAATTCAGAGCCTCCGGCTGATTGTCCGTTCAAACTATCAGGAGAACTCCAGGGAATTAAATTGCTCGGAATGAAAAGTGGATTCCATTGTGGTGATACCTGGTACCCTACATGGGCCTCTGATGACAAGTTGTATTCTCCCTGGACCGATGGAACGACGAATGGAGTCAATTCATGGTCTAGTGGATTTTCAAATAACGGAGAGGTTAATACGGACGGAAATCCTGTTCGTAAAGCAACTACTGGTCAGGCCGTTATTGCAGGCAATGACCCTATGAATCTGCAGGTTGATGTACTTGGTCTTTCACAGGCTGATCCCTACCCGTATGGTGGACGATATCCCTGTGGAAGTTTGATGTATAACGGAATATGGTATTATGGTACTTATTGCCTTTCTCCATATGGAATAACCCGTTATGGAGATAAAAGTTACAATTGGCCGCAGCTAGGACCATTTGTTGGGTTTCGTTACTCTGCTGATTTTGGCAAAAACTGGATTGAAACCCCACATACACCATTAAACCCTATCTTTAATGAATCTGGATTGGGTGGATATCCGGTAAAAATTGGATCTCCCCATTTTGTCGATTTTGGGAAAAATATGCAATTTTCTCCAGATGGTAAAGCCTATTTAATTGCTCACGGTTCAAACGAAAACAACTGTAGAAGCACATTCTACCACAATAGCTGGATAACAGGCGATCAAATCTACCTTCTCCGGGTTAAACCCTCGGTTGAGAATATGAATGATGCAACAAAATACGAATTTTATGCCGGTAAGGATTTAAAGGGTGACCCATTATGGACTAACGATTTTGAAAAAATTAAACCATTGCTCGATTGGCAGAACAACATGGGTTGTGTCACTATAACTTATGATGCTCCACTCAAAAAGTATTTTATGTGCGTTACTGATGGTGGAAATACGTGTGCGAAAATGAATACTTATATTCTTGAATCTGAGCAATTAACCGGCGAATGGAAACTAATTGCATACCTGAAGAATTTCGGTGAGCAAGCCTATTTTGTTAATATTCCATCTAAGTTTATAAGTGGGGATGGTAAATCGGCATGGTTACTCTATTCCGGAAATTTTGCAACAGACTGGAATGGAGGGAGGATTATTCCTAATCCCCCGGGAAGTCATTATGGAATGGTTTATCAGAAAAAAAATGTTTACTCGGAATCAGCATGCCAAGATCGATAAAATAATTATATTATTTGAGGTCTTAATGGGTCAAATGGCGTTCTTAATGGGCTATTTATTT
>CAIOOC010000532.1 GCA_903859795.1 uncultured Bacteroidia bacterium | reverse complement strand
TGCTGGTATTGACCTTTTAAGAAATGGTAGTAATCCATCAAATTTTACTGGGGCTCTTTTAGATATAACAAGACCTCATAATGGTGAGGAATTTACTTTTTTTCATGATAGCATTTTTATAAGTTTTAAACAGCAAGTCAATTAAATCACTTTATATTTGATAACATAATTATGTAAGCTGATTAAGTTTCCAGAGGTTTCTGTAGTCCATCCGGATCAAAGGTTCCAAAGCCAGCTCGCCCAATTTCCCAATTTGCTTTCTTATTTGGGCTAATTCCGCTAGTTTCGATTGGATATCCGGTTCAATAATGATCGGAAACTCATTTTCCTTGAGCATAAGATTACGCTTAGCTTTTATTGAAAGTTCGAGATAAAGATCGATATAGCAATACATATCAAGAATTATCTCTGGATTAAACTGTAACTTAAGCGATTTGAGATACATACCTGCTTTTGTTTCACTAAACTCCCCCCGATGGATCATATTAAGTATCTCAATTTCGCTGTTAAATTCAATCTCCAGCCAGTTTTGCAGTTTTGAACTGCTGTATTTAAAAACTAGCACAAAAACGATTGGAAGAAAAACGACAATGAGCAATGTCTGCAAAACGGGATTTAACATGAAATGATTAAACCCGGAATGAAGCAGAATTGCAAGAAGAAGGGCTGGAAGGGCTGCCATCAGTTTGTTCTCGGACCGGCTGATTCCTCCAACAAAGAGTAAGGCAAAAAATGAGGTGCACCCGCCATGCATAATAGCGGTTCCGAATCCACGGATGATCCATTTAAGCAAATTATAGTCGGCTGGGGTATTAAAGAGGAAATAGATATTTTCGAACAATGAGAATCCTGTTCCAATGGCAAAGCCATAAATTGCACCATCAATAATAAATCCAATCTTTTTCCGGGAGATCAGATACAAAACGACAAGGGCCTTAAGCAACTCTTCGATTACTGGTCCGACATACCGTGAAAGAATACTATAATCAATAGCCAGCCATTTTCCAAACCAGGTATTCAGAAAATATCCTGCAATAGCGCATACCGCTCCAAACAATAAGCTAAATACCAATGTCTTAACCCGAACCAGATTAAAACTGTCGAGTAAAAAGAGAAATGTCAAAAGAAGAACTACCGGTAAAAAGCTAAAAATGACATTCATCGTAGTTTGAAATAAAAATTGGTCCATTAAAAGCGGCAGACATTAACAAATATACCACTTTTAACGGACACACGCAAGGGAAATCTGAATATTACCCGATCATGGCAGCTTCCTTATCAGGGAAAATTGAAAAAATGGATGAAAAGCCAGATATATCAAATATTTCTCTGATTCCAGGCTGAAGATTACAAAGGTTGAAATGCCCTTTGATTGAAATCATTTTCTTTTGAATTACCAGGAAGACCCTTAATCCGGAACTACTGATATAATTAATCCCTGAACAGTCAAGGATTATTTTGGTACATCCTCCATCAATGGATTCCATTAGAGTTTTTTCCAATCCGGCTGAGGTAGTTGTGTCGACACGTCCTTCTACACTGATTAGTGTGTAATCGGGTAATGTTGTGATTTTTACATTCATGAGTTAATATTTTTTGTGAGAATTAAAAAATTATTACTATTATTTCGTTGGTATTCAACTTTATCCATGATCTTTTTAATCAGAAAAATTCCTAGGCCTCCAATTGGCCGTTCTTCGACAGACAACGAGAGATCAGGATCTGCTTTTAATGTCGGGTCATAAGGCAGTCCATCGTCAATAATCGTAATTGAAAGTTCCTCCGCTGCTGATTTACCAAAATTTATATCAATAGTATGCCGATTGTTATCCTCAAAACCATACAATATGATATTGGTCAGCGCTTCTTCCATAACCAGATTCAACGAAAATACCAGCCCTGCAGGTAACCCCCAATCCTCACCGAGTTCATCCAGGAAATCAACAACCTTCGACAACTCACTCATCTGATTATCAACCACCAATGTTTTAATTTCCATATAACCCGGCAATAAATGAGGTATAAATTTAATTTAAATTACAAATATAGTAAGATTAAAAATCAAATTCCCCAACCCGGCATGGAACTTTTGCCTATCAGGTAAAGTATTTTACAAAAGTGAATACAATAAATCAAATAATCTTCGAAAATGCCTACATTTCCTTGATATTCGCTACTTTTTTACAAACTTTCTGCGAATATTCTTTTTCAGAATGGAGTTTCGCTGCCGATAAAACAGTCAAGACCTGAATTTATAAACTGCTCCCTGATATTTTTCAGCTTCTCATCGGTAGGAACAGATATCCTGCTACCATGATATTCCTTTTGCAGCAATGTATATTTTTCCTTCCCAAAATGGTGTAAAGGAAGGATATTAATTTCTTTCCTGCCTGCTTTTTTAAGAAATGAAACAACTGAATTAATATTTTCTTCGGAGTCATTAAAATCCGGAATCAGTGGAAGCCGGAAAATAAGCCGTCCGTGAAACTCTTTTGACAGTCGTATGGCATTTTCCAAAATTAATCTGTTTTCAGAGTTGGTCCCTTTTTTATGTTCTGTATTATCAGGATGTTTCAGATCAAAAAAGATCCAGTCAATAAACGGAATAACCTCAAGGAAATTTTCCCACAGGATGTTTCCGCAGGTTTCAATGGCAGTGTGTACATAGCCCTGATGACATCTTTGAAGTATTTCTCTGGCAAAATTAAGCTGCAACAATGGTTCTCCGCCAGTGAGAGTTATCCCTCCTTCTCTACCCCAATATTGGCGGTCGCGTTGAATAATCTGATAAAGTTTATCAACAGAAATTTCAAACCCGCTAATTCGCAGTGCATTTGTATAACAATCAGCAGTGCAGGTCGGGTGTTCGCAATCGCGGCACAACTGTCGGGCAATTTTTACCTTACCCCCTTCCAGGCTCAGGGCATTTTTAGCACAATTAGACAGGCAATTGCCACATCCGATGCAACTCGCTTCCGAATACATAATCGAATGCTTTGGATTGATACCTTCCGGATTGGAGCACCAGAAACAGTTCATTGTACAGCCACATAGAAAGATTAATGTCCGGCATCCAGGACCGTCGTGAACAGAGAGCCCCTGAATATCGAAGATGTGACCTTTTGAACAAGTGTTATCGTCAACTAAATTCATTGCAAGTCACCGCGCTCATTTCGGGATACGCGTCATATTTGTTCATGCATGTTCCCAAATCTGTTGATATCAGGGTAAAATTTGAACAATATTTGCATTTCCGCGCATTTACAAAATTTTCACAGGCCTGATCATCAGCATTGATAGAACTCTTATCCCTTTTACACAAACCTTTGAAAACGTCAGTGTTAAGGTAATATTTACAATCGTAGTGATTCATGCTTGTATTTCTAACCTAATTGTTCATACTCTGTGCGGGAAATCACCTCATCCTGAATCTGTTTTCCAAGTTCTACCCAGTATTGGGTGAATCCGGCCACCCTGACCATTAATCCCCTGTAATTGGAAGGATTTATTTGCGCATCCCTGAGCATTCTTGAATCTACAATATTAAACTGAGCATGGAATCCACCTTTGCGCAGGTAAGCTTTTATCATCTCCAGAAATTTTCGCGAACCTTCTCTTCCCATCACAACAGATGGGTGTATTTTCATATTTAGCTGTGAATTTTGAGATAAGGCGTGGTTATAACAGGTTGCCGAATTGAATAAGGCATAAGGCCCATGCCTGTCGGACCCGGGATAGGCAGAAACAGAACCATCGGCAAACGCAGTTCCGCATAACCGGCCATCAGGGGTTGCCAGTGTAACCGCCCCCATTGGAGCATGAGTCGAGACTGAAATTTGACACGAATAAAGGGGTTCATCATACATAGACCGGTAATTTTCGCACATTTTACTAACCCATTGTTGCCACTCTCGGAAAATATTATCTGCATATTTATCGTCATTCCCATATTTCGGGGCATCCAGGCAAAGCTTGTGAATCCTTAGCCAGTAGTTATATTCGTCAGTTTTAAACTGCTCAGTCAGGCTGTATGAGCCGGTTTCAAGCGCTGACAGATAACCAAAATTTGATTTCAGCGCTGTTTTTAGCTCATCCATACTTATCGACTTCTGATCAAATACATTCTTTTTAATCGATGCCAGAGAATTGACAAGATTTACACCTCCGCATACCTCGACATTAAATGTCCGGTTATACCTGGACCCTTTATGACTGATATCCCTTCCTGTTTCAAGACAATCGGGTTTGAGCATACTGTTTATGATTGAAGGAGATACCTTTCCCCATATATCGTGCTGTATATTGTTTGTCAGGGTAAGAACCTCAACAGTCATGCTGAAATAATGTTTGAATACCGTCCAAACCTCTTCATAAGTAGTTAATTCAGAGCCATGGGCAGGATAGACCCGTCTTCCTGTTCTTTTATCCAGTCCGTCAAACAGTACGGCTTCAAGTACTTTGGGAAGTGATATAAAATGTACCCCGACACTTGAGGCAGGGGCAGACCCCCCGGGAATGTTATATATCTCACCGTTAAGTTCAAGGGGCATCCAGCTCCCGGGAGAGGTCTCGAGACAGCCGCCAATCGCCCAGGCCCTGGCCTCCTCCGACTCCATTCCCTCTTTTCTGAAATTGTTCAGCAGAAATTCCATAGCCACCCTGTTGTTGATCCATGCAGGGTAACCAGTTCCTATTTTTGTACATTCTACCCCTTTGAGCAGGAACTCTTCTGGCAGTTTTTCATCAAAAAGGAGACTGAGAGTTGGCTGAGGAGTGTCGCATGACATTGCAGATTCGAGAATAAGCATTTCGAGTTCATTGGCTGCACTGTTTCCTTCCTTGTCAAGACCGCCAAGGCACAGATTGTTAAAAGTATTACCGCTTAAAACGCCGCCAACTACTCCCATTGATGCAAAGCAGTCGAGTTCGGTGAACTTGATCCGCATACATTCAAGCAGCTCGATTGTCTTTTCTTTTGTCAGGATACCTTTAGCCATATCCTGTTTCCAGAATGGGTACAGAACCTGTCCCAGCCGGCCAGGCGATAAGCCTGAAATGGCATCTTCGTTTAGCACTGCAACGTGAAATATCCAAACCAACTGCAGCGCCTCGTGAAATGTGCCAGGCTTGTTTTCAGACAGCCAATCGAGACGCTCTGCAATCTCATGGTATTCAGCTTTCTGCGTCTCATCCTTTTCAAGAGATGCCATTAGCCTGGCTTCTTCAGAATAATTTTTTATCCAAGTCTGAAGACCTTCGAGCATAGTGTGAACAGCCTTGTAAAAGTAGAGTCTGTCCATGCCCGGACGACCGGCGACATTGTTAAGATTTTTGGAGCAGATCTCCTTTATTCCATTAATTCCAAATTGCAGGGGGTAGTAATAATTCAACACTTCACGTCCCTGCGGGAGGGTATATCCGGAATCGAACATGCAGATTACAGCACGCATGATCTCCTCTTTGGTGCCGTATCCGGGAACAAGCTGTTCGTATTTATGTCCTATATCCTCAACTGATCTGTTGAGCCATCTTTTTGCTGTTTTTATAAGGATTGGTATCTCCTCTTTCCGAAGGCCAAATTTCCCGGCAATTGAAATGACATTCCCAACACTTGCAGTAACGTTGCCACCCCCCTGCCCAATTGTGGTAATATCATCAGCACTGGCTTTATGAGCTGTCTTGAACAAATCATCCTCCTTTGAAAGAAGAAATGCTTCAGAAAGCCAGGGCATCGGATATGAGCCACGCAAATAGTTCGCCTTTCTCATGACAAGTAATTCACCAGGCAGGATAGCTGGGGTAAGATGCGCAAATCCAGATTTTAACGCTTCGGCTCTGCGGATAATCGGAACCTCACCCTCGAGTTCCTCCCATCGGCGCGTATACCAGTAAGGAAATTCAACAGACACAGAAGATTTGGCTTCAAGATACAATTGACGGGCTTTATCGGCCCTGGGAGTGGGAGCTTTTTTCCCTTCGCGCTGCTGAATGCCACTCTCGGGCCGCTTTCCGTAATAATTATACACATCTGAAACATCTTCCAATTGACCTAACTTAATTTCCATGACATACAATATCTATGTTTATTTTTATCGAGTCAGATTGTATTTTACAGAATTCGTTTACATATAATCAGAAGGCTGATATTCTGCTAATTTAATAAATCTCCAAGACTTGTCAAAAGGAAGATATTTTCAACATCGGTATTGGTGTTCTCAATTTTTAACGTAAACCCTTGCCGTTTGACCTCCTTCACTGCCATTAAAACCATCCGGATTCCAAGAGAACCGATAAAACTGACATCAGTAAAATCGAGGACCACCGGACCCTCGACACCATTTAAGAGCGCAAAAAATTTCACCTCGTTGTTCGATACATAGGCGCTGTCAAGTTTCCCTGAAAAGGCAATCTTAACCATTGATTCATCCGATTGAAGAACTTTCATATAAATTATTGTTTAAATTAGTAACCTATGGTCTTACTTGCTGATAGTTGGGTGGAGAGAGTGTTAGTTGATAACCATGATCCCAATTATTATTTTGCA
>CAIOOC010000531.1 GCA_903859795.1 uncultured Bacteroidia bacterium | reverse complement strand
GGAGGCCGAAAAGCACCATATAGCGCTCTGGTCGGCCCGATTCTATACTTGTTTTTTGCCAGGTAACCGTCACTTCGGTAGAAAGGGGAGCATTCGTCTCAATAAGTTTGTGGGGAATCAGCTCCCCAATCAAATGGTCAAAGGCATTCCGGTAGACCCAATATCCCGTTTTATTGTAACTATTTCCAATTGGGAAACCGATCATTCCAACTTTTCCGCTTATTGCCAGAGCTGAATAACTAGTTGAATGATCATATGGCGTTTGACTATGGCTTGTATAATGTGCTGCACTTCGCTGAAAAATAGGTTCTCCAAGCATTGCCAAAGCTTTAGCAGGCGATTGGACCTTCCATTGTGAGGCACCGTCATAAAGGGCATAGGCATATCCGGGCATATCTTTGATGAAGTTGTCGTCGGTTACAAAATAGGATGGTTTAAACGGTGACTGACCCATAAACTTCATTCCGTACTTATCAACCCATGATTCTTTTGTGCCGGCCTCAACACCCCCGTTATGGCATACGATTACAGATCCTCCTCCGGAAATAAACCGATGCAAACGGTCAACAGTTTTGCTGTCTGGCATCATTTCATCGGGAATAACTACCAGTTTATAGCGTTCCCATTCCTGTTCTGATTCGACAAGGTCAAACTGAAGACGTGATTCGATCATCAGCTTTACCATACCGTAAATATAGGGTTGTTCAACCTTCTCCATCGAAGTACCCGGAATCATTAAGGCAGCTTCAGTAACCGGCGCAGCCTGGTCCAGCCAGGGTTCCAGGGATTTGATACGACCGAATGATTTTCCCAGTACATGATATACCGCCGCGTCCAATTGTCCATCGGGAGGCATCTGATCACCTACATCACACCGGGCGGCATTTGCAACCAGGCTTGCGAGTTCGACATCCAGTTGTTGGGGTAATTTTAAGCCCCCAAAATCGGCCCATGAAGCGACGAAACGACCTGTCATCCCATAAACGGGTAGTCCGAAGTTGCGCTGGTAGCGAATCTGTGCAGGGGCATAAAAATATCCCCATCCCCCTGTTGGCAATGCCTCAATATCAATACTGTCAAGGAATTCACTTCGTTCACTCACCTTGCCGATTCCGATATCATTAAAATCGATCTGACATCCGGGTTTGGCGGTATGGACAAGGTCCCTCATCCTGCGGTGAAAATTGAGAAAATTATTGTTCTGATGTGCGCGCTGCACCTCCTTGTCGAAAGGATCCTTTCCCGCAGCTTTGATCTGATGAATACAATCCTTGCAATAACATTCAGGTGCAATTGGTTCAGCCATATCGAGCCACGCTCCGTTA
This sequence comes from uncultured Bacteroidia bacterium, assembly GCA_903859795.1. Lineage (GTDB taxonomy): Bacteria > Bacteroidota > Bacteroidia > Bacteroidales > Prolixibacteraceae > JAAFHB01. The sequence continues at coordinate 6,216 of CAIOOC010000531.1, read as the reverse complement.
AGATCGTATTTGGAAATAAACTCCTTAACGTGATCTGCAATCAGATCAACAAGGTCCTTGTTTCCCAGGCACAACGCGGTCCATCCCGGAGTTTCACCCGCCTTGGGGCGATAATCGGATCCATCTTTTTTAAGCATATTCCATTCGGGATGGGTCTCAGCCAGATTGTGATCCCATGTAGTGCAATAATAGGCGTAAACCGCAATATTCCGTTTTCGGCATGCCTTCACCTGTTCACCAAGCAAATCGAATGATAGTCCCGGATGGACAGGCCCATATTTGGACGGGTAATAGAAGTATCCGTGCATATCTTTGGCAAATACCACAATACTGTCTAAGTTACCTGCAACAACCCTGTCCCCCCACTCGTCGGCATTAAACTTCGCACCTATTTTTGAAATAAACTTCGAATTGTGAAAGTCCAGATGGACCTTCCGCCACGGTAACTTCTTCTGGTCGCTAAACCGGGGATCAATCCAATACTTTTGTCCGCCAGCTTTGTATGCCGATTCAAGCGAATGTTCAGGGTTTGCGGAACTATTTAACGGCATGATCTGAGCTGCCGCAATACCCGTTCCAATGGTTGCTAAAAACTGTCTGCGATTTACTGTTGATTTCATATCCTGGTAATTTTATTCGGTTTCATTTCATTCAATACCCATGCTAATTAAACATGTGCTAAAGTTCTAATACAATCACCTTATCAAATGGCTTATTTATTCTCATAGCGGGCAGGTTTAATTCTGTTCCGGAAGAGACTGATTTATAGTGAATATTTATTTTCTTATCTGCCAGTAAATTTGCACTGTTTATTTTTTTATTAAGACCTTTAATAAGTAACTTATTATCAACCGGCCATTTAAATATATTTAGGTACAATCGATGTCCTTTGGCAGTTATTCTGCCCCATTCGGGTTGAGGAAGGCCGGAAGCCTGACAACCATAAATACTTTCTGCATATATTTTCAGCCAATTACCAACAGAATCCAGCCTTATCTTGTAGTCATTAATCACTACTCCGTTCCCATCCGGCCCGATATTGAGCAGGAGATTGCCTCCTTTACTTACGATATCTGTAAGGTGCTCAACAATATTTTTTTCACTTTTCCAGTTGGTATCATTTTTAGTATACCCCCATGAATTATTCATTGTCATGCATGTTTCCCAGGGACGGATGATTGAACTACCTGGAATATTTTGTTCAAAAATGCCATAATCACCGAATCCCGGCTGCCAGGCTATCCGGTCGTTTATTAATACATCGGGCTGAAGCCGTCTCATTTCGTCAATCATTTCATGAACTCTCCCTTTTTGTTGATCAACAATATCCTGTCCGTCAAACCACATCACTGCAATGGGTCCATAATTGGTAAGCAATTCCCTGAGTTGTCCTTTCATATAATCGAGATAACGGTTCATATCGGCTCCTTCTGCTTCTGTGGGCCGAGGGTCCTGTTCTTTTCCAAGGGGTAAATTGAAAGTACAGCCCGAACAACCGCAGTCGCGCACTTCGCCTCCTGTCCAGTTTACAGGAAAGGAGTACCACCCTTTGTAGTATTGCCCCGGGGCATTCAGGTGTTCGTAATGCATTACAAAATCGGGGCGGTGCCAGTCTCGGACTGAATAGTAGAAACCGAGTTTCATTCCCTGCTTCAGGCATTCTGAAGCCAGCTCTTTCATCGGGTCCCGGTTAAATCCTCCCCACCGTGTAATATTGTAATCGGTAAGTTTGGTATCCCACATGCAAAAGCCATCATGATGCTTAGCTGTAATTACGAGGTATTTCATTCCTGCACCCTTAGCCATACTTACTATTTTTCGGGCATCAAAACCGGTTGGTTTAAATGTACGGGCAATTTCTTCATAGCCGTTATACGACATGCGTTCAGAATGCATCACCCACTCTCCTCTGGCAGGTATCGCATAAACTCCCCAATGAATAAACATTCCAAACCTGGCATCTGTAAACCATTGATTTTTTGGCACTTTCGATTTATCGCATTTACCGGCCTGGGTTGTATCGCTGATCTCAGCAAATCCCGGTACAACTTTCTGTCCCCTGACCTGATTGATGACAAGAGCCATAGTAATCAGCATGATAAGTTTTAAAATCTTATTCATCTTGACTTCTTCCATATTTTAATTGAAAAGGCAGACCAGCAGCATAAAATCCTTTATTAATAAACCTTAAACTTTGATAGAATATCCAGATTTACAGGAGATGTCCCCAACATCTTAATTTTACCCAGCAACGCTGAAATAACGGCATCATGCATCACCGAAGTATTACTATAAGCATTAATACAGGTATTTACTCTTTCGAAATATTCATTGATCAGGTATGGATTTCCAAAGTTAACTACAATGATTTTCCCTTTTGGCATTGCGCTGATTGCCCAAACAGTTTGCGCTTCATCATCGTATAATTGCAGTGGCCCAAAAGGAGCGTGAGGGGTTCGTGCAACTGCAACGATGATTCGGTCGTATTTACAAGGTGCATCATCGCTCCAGCCTTGTGTTTCATACAAAATGTTGTGACGAAATTCAACCTCAAAACCTTTTGTTTTCAACGAACCAGCAAATAATTCCAGCTGCGTTAAGTCCACATTGCCCCCTTTGTGTGACACAGGTGTAACTCCGACAACCAGAATTTTCTTATCTACAGCAGGGTTAATTGGCAGTGCATTATCTCTGTCGCGGATAAGTGTTATTGCTTTTTCGCAGATATTTACAGATGTATTTAAAGCTCGCTGTTTATCCTGAAGTGACATCTCGTGGATCAGTTCCCGGCTACTAACCAGTAGATGAAATCTTTCCTTCAACGCCCACACACGGCTTACCGCATCGTCAAGTCGCGTTATTGGTATAATGCCCCGGTTAATTCTTGCTTCCAAAGTATCCATAAACGCGTAGGAAGGCCACAGCAAGACATCCACCCCGGCTTTAAAACTTTCAATTTCACTTTCCAAAGGGCTATCATACCAGCCCCTGAATCCTCCCATAACCATAGCATCAGATACAATGACTCCTTTAAAATCCATTTCACCTTTAAGCAAACCGGTTAATAATTCCTTAGACAATGTTGCAGGTGGAAACATTCCATTTATCTTTAACTTTTGATAGGAAGGAAGAGTAATATGACCTGGCATAATACAAGCTACACCACTGTCAATAAGCGCCTGGAACACGCGTCCATGCTTTTCTTTCCAAGCTTCAAAGGGAAGTGAGTTGCATGAAGTTAATAAATGTTGGTCGCGGAAATCAACGCCGTCGCCCGGAAAATGCTTAATCGTAGATGCCACTCCATTACTTTGCAAACCTCTTATTTGCTGACTTAGCAACCGGATTGCTTTATCAGGATCATCAGAAACACTACGGATATTGGTAATTGGGTTGAAGGGATTCAGATTCAGATCAGCCACAGGATGCAAAACCCATTGCACACCAACAGATAAGGCCTCCTTTGCAACTGCCTCTCCATAAGCAAAGGCAAGTGAGGGTGAATTTGCAGCCCCCAGCGACATTGCGTTGGGGAAAGCAGTCATACCTGCTAAATCAACCCCGCTTTCATAATCCTGCTGAAAAATTAAGGGGAGCTTGCTTGAGGCCTGGTACTCATTGCAGGAGGCGCGTATATGGGAATAATAATCCCCAGGCTTTACACCATCAAATAGTTTCCAGCCCATGAAAAATCCTCCCACAGGATATTTTTCAAAAAAACGTTTTAGAGAGCCATTGCCCAATGCCAACTCCTTTTCTCTTTCGGGAAGCATAAGCATTGTCTGGCCGATTTTCTGCCTCACAGATAAGGTTTTCCATGTACTATCTTTGGGAATAAAAACAGCCATTTTATCTGGTTTGTTGGAGGGGATTGATGGTTTACTCCCATTTTGTTCACATGAAATATTGAAGACAATAAAAATTATGGATGCGAAGATTAATGACCTCATTTGTCCATTTTTGATTTGATTAGTCCGATTTGGCTGAAAGGAACCGGCTTAAATTCAGGAAGTTTTTTAAATATTTCAGAATTTTCCCGCAGTGTAAAATTCAAATTTGCAGCATCCACAAAACCAGGGTCTTCAATTGTAATCACATTTTCGACATGGATTGGTCCCCATTCTTTTTGACCATTATGAAGTTCTTTAACATTTACAAATAGATTATTCTGAATGTCGTTGTGTTTTGGTGTTTGCGGGCTATCCTTGAAATAGGTTGCCAATTCAGGATAAGCATCCGAATAGGGTGGTTTGTTATAACTAACTTTATTCATCCGTATTTCAAAAATTCCTCCGGGAAGGAGACTGTTTTTAGCCCAACCGTCTAGCCGGTTGTCTAAGTGCAAAGCCAGTTTGGAGTTAATGAAAATATTATTGAAAATGGGATTATAGCTTCCGCCGCCTAACATAATGGTTCGTGACCCCGCCTTATAAAATACGTTCCCATACAATTGGGTACCACATGCCCCGTCGTCATAATATACGGCCATGGTCATTCCAAAATTGCCAATATTTTTAAAAAAATTATAGCGGATTATATTTCCAAATTCAGAAGGATCGCGCCCCATATAAATTGCTCCCTGATCATCCATAAAATTGCAAGCTTCACTGATTACATTATATTCGATGAGATGATTATTGCCGTGTAAATAAATCGTGGTGGCAGGGCAGGCATTAAACTGACAATGCTGGATTTTATTTCCAACTCCATCAATATTAACAGGTGATTTATAGGAATAATCCAGCCGTTCACAATTTGTAAACTCGCAATTGCTGACATAATTGCCTCCTGAATTAAGCGTTAGCCGATTTCCGCCTCCTAAACTTATACCCCCGCAACCCATGTTCTCAATTTTGCAGTTAATAATTCCGTTGTTATTTCCCCCTTCACGATTAAAGGTGGTATTTTCATAGAGCAATTCGTAAAGGCTTCCTAATCGACCAGATAATTTTTCATCAGGATAAAAAGGATGAGCTTCGTCAGGGTGCCGATAGACAGGGGTTGGTTTACTTCCCATTCCGACACAAACTGCTACAACACCCATATTTCGAATGGTACAGTTTTCGATTTTGTTGGAACTTGTGTTTTCCATATAAATTCCTATACCCCGGCCATCCTCAAAAGTTATATTTTTAAAACAGATATAATTCGCCCCTTTGAGTGTTACCAAAGCATCTTCGAGCATGGAAACCATAATGGTATCGGTTGGCTTAAGTTCTTCGAAAGGGTAAAAATAGAGGATCCCTTTTTGATGGTCAATAAAGTATTCCCCTGGCTCATCAATCTCCTCCAGTAAATTGAAAAAATAATACTGATTCCAGATCTCTCCGCCGGAAATGCCATACATATGGGGATCTGCAAATCTGACTTCACCGGTATTGGCATTCATATTTTTAACCCTAAGCTGGTCATTTGCCCATGCATATTTGAAATTTCCACGAACGACAATGTCTTGTGCCTGCGACCACTGTTTAAGTTTTACCTTGTCTGCACGTATACTTCCAGGGGTATAGTCATTGTCATTGATAAAGCCTTTATCGATTACATCTCCAGTTTTTATCACTATTTGTTCCTTATTAGGATACTTTGCCAGGTGGTATGACTTTCCGTTGATGAATAGTTCCATAGCGGCATTTACATAAGGTCTGCGGAATCCACTTATCTGATTAGATCCATATTCGGATATGCCAAGGGAAGCAAGATCAATTTCGCGAATTCGTTTGATTGCCTCCTTTTGAACCACCCGTTTGGCTGATTCCAGGGAAATTGGCTTAACCTTACTTACATTAATTTTTTTGCCTCCAGTGAGTACTACTTTTTCGTACGCATAAGCGCTAAAAGTAATGGGTCCATTTTCAGTGCCGGAGTTATCCTCCGACAATGAGAAACTTGCTGGTAATTCGTAAATTCCTTCGCGCAACCAAACGGTAATTTCACCCTCAGGCAACCGCTTTACTTTCTTCAGATTTTGTATTGCTTTTTTGGCATCTTCAAGCGATGAATAAGGATGAGCTTTGGTTCCATCATTTGATGAAGAACCGTTTTTTGCAACGAAAAATTCAGCGATGTTTTTTACTGAACCTGCAGACGCAAATAATACCAGCATAGCGAATAAGGCCAGGGATAGAATTTTCTTTTCCATTTTAAGAGTTTTTAATTTATTTCACTCGAATAAAATTAGATTAACTTATTTATATATAGATACTTGATTCTCGC
>CAIOOC010000530.1 GCA_903859795.1 uncultured Bacteroidia bacterium | reverse complement strand
CTTCTTGTTCGTCTCTGAACTCTTCAATTTGTTCTGTGATCTGCCAATTAAGAAAATCCTTTTTTGGCGTGTTTGGTTGTGACAAGAACTACCCCATTCGAAGCTCTTGATCCATAAATAGATGCTGCAGCAGCGTCTTTCAGAACATCGATACGGTCAATATCATTTACATTTATGGCGTTTAATGAGCCATAGGGTACACCATCAACAATATATAAAGGTTCGTTTGTTGAATTGATTGAGCCTACACCACGGATACGCATTGAAACGCTTCCACCAGGTTCCCCACTATTATTGGTAACCTGAACCCCTGCAATTTTCCCCTGAAGAGCCTGGTCGAAACCAATGACTGCAGTTTTTGTCAGATCTTCACTTTTCACCTGGCCAAACGATCCCGTTAAATCTTTTCTCTTTTGTGTGCCATAACCAACCGCAACAACTTCATCAAGTCCAACAACTTCTTCAAGCATAGTTACTGAAAAGGAGGTTTTTCCTGCAATTGCCAATTCCTGAGGTTTCATCCCAACAAACGAAAAGACGAGTATTTTGGCATCGTTTGGAATCGGCAATCTGAATTGCCCGTCTGCATCTGTAATTGTGCCCGTTGTGGTCCCTTTTACAACTACACTTACTCCGGGTATTGCACCTCCCTTATTATCCTTCACACTCCCGGCAACTTCTTTCTTTTGAGGCTGTTGAGAGGGTGCTTCAACCTTAACTGAAGCAGGAGAAACTTTTGTTTCCGGAGGAAGGATTACAATCTGGCGATCATAAATCTTAAAGGTATTCTGAGTCCCCAACAGGTCGGACAGAATTGCTTCGACACTTTCATCCGTTACATTGACATTCACCTTACGGTTGATATCAACATAGTCCTCGTTATAAAAGAAGACAAACTCACTTGTCTTTTCAATCTGCTTAAAGGCCTCTTTTAGAGTTGTTTCATCAAGTTTCAGACTCAATTTAGTAGCCTGGGAGTAGGAGCTTGCTGATGCCCCAAGCAGACCTGCAAAGAAAAAGGCGGTTAGTAGTTTCATCTTTTTAAATAGATTTCCGGCACTTCTTTGGCTGAAGCGCAGATTCATACCTTTTTTTTCCATACTTTTGACTGGTTGTTTTTAAGCGTTAATAATCATTGACGTTTATATTAAGTCCGGGGTATGTTGACCGCATCCCCGGATCTTTTTTTATCGCATAGGCAAATAACTTATTCTACTGTTAATCAATATTTTATTCTGTTCAATCCGAAATGTGATCGGTGCTGCGTCGGCAATGACCTTCATCACATCTTCAAGCGATTCCTTCAGATCAAGTTTTCCGCTTATTTTCCGGTTCAATTCCACACTGCTCTCTGTCACAAAACTTACATTGTAAAAATGCGAAAGCCGTTTAAACACACTGAGAATTGATTCCCGGTTAAACTCGAGAAAACCCTCTTTCCATGAAGTATAATAGTTTACATCCACATTCGACTCTACACTCGTTTTATTGTTTTCCTTATTGTACACTGCCTTTTGGTTCGGAATCAACCTGGTTTCTTTGCCCAAAAAGTTCATCATACTATTGTCTTTGAGACTAACTGATCCTTCAACAAGAACCACTTCAGACTCATTCTCTGAATTATTATCCCTTACATTAAATTCGGTACCATGAACTGTAACATTGATATTGTCAGTACTCACAATGAACGGAACCTCCTTGTTTTTGAATACATCGAAAAAGGCTTCACCCTTCAAATATACTTTTCGGTTTTTACCTGAGAATTTTTGGGGGAAAACGAGCTTTGATCCGGCATTCAGAAAAACCTTTGTTCCGTCTGACAATAAAATACTGGAACGCTTTCCATAGGGAATGATAACCTGTGCCATAGCCTTCGTATCAACATTCTCTGGATTGACAATGCTGTCTTTATCAATTTTAATCTGGTTTCCGGATGCATTGAACCTGAGGTCTGAATGCTTCTCTTTCAATAAAATTTCGCCCCTGCCTGAAAGGATAAGCTTAGCTTCAGTGCCATTTGAAACTGAACTTGCAATCTCTGTATACATATCGGCTTTGCCGGCAAAATAATAGTAAACCGGAATAGCTGCTCCTACTGCAAAGAACAAGACAAATATGGCGGCATATTTCATAAACTTTCTGAACCTGAAAACTGATCTCGAAGGATGGTGCTCGTTATAATAGGATTCGATATCTTTATATGACTCATATACATCCTGTTTCTTAATATCTCTGGTATTAAAACCAAATCCTGTAACGATCGT
>CAIOOC010000529.1 GCA_903859795.1 uncultured Bacteroidia bacterium | reverse complement strand
ATTTTAATCTGCCCCATTTTTATGTAAGGGGCTGATTATTAATTATAATTGTATTATGAAGCCAAAAATAGCTGCCCAATCGGGTACGTTTGAATCGAGCGATGTGATTTTCCTGATAGAACCACTTCCTGATAATTCCGGAAGAAAATTAGAAATCTCCTCAACTGTAATGCAGCAGTTCGGTGAGAGTTTCCACCGGATCGTTACTGATATGCTTGATTCTTATGAATTGACAGATATTCACCTGATAGCCAAGGATAAAGGAGCGCTTGAGCCAACAATTAAAGCCCGTTTGGAAACTGCAATCAAGCGCTCGATGGACCAGCAGGAGGGAACACTCAAATAGCCTTCAGATATGAATAAAAGTTTTAAAAAACGGAGAACAATGCTCTACATTCCGGGAAATAATCCGGCAATGATTCAGCAGGGCGGCGTCTATGGTGCCGACAGCATCCTGCTCGATCTCGAAGATGCAGTTGCTTTGAACCAAAAGGATGCTGCCAGAACCCTGGTCAGAAATATGATTAAAGTAGTTAATTTCTATGATGCAGAGGTTTGTGTGAGGATCAATCATCTGAGTACTCCTTTCGGACTGGCCGATCTTGAAGAGATTGTCCCTCTTCAACCTTCGGCGATCCGCTACCCAAAAACAGAATCACCAGAGGAGGTTGCTGAACTGCTCAAAATTATTGAGCTGATCGAAGACCGGCATGGACTTCCACACAATAAGATGACCCTTCATGCGATGATTGAAACGGCAATGGGAGTCCAGAATGTTTTCAATATTGCAAGCATGTTCAGGCGGGTTGATGCAATTACAATTGGAGGTCAAGATCTTACTGCGGATATGAATATTATTTATACTCCTGATGGTGTCGGAATTGACTTTGCCCGGAAGCGCATTGTTATGGCTGCTAAGGCGAGTCACATCGATGTGATAGATACGGTATTCCCCGACGTGAACGACGAAGAGGGGTTACGAAGAGAGACAGAATATGCCAAGAAGATTGGATTTACAGGTAAAGCTGTGATCAATCCACGCCAGATTGATGTGATTCACGATGTGTTCACTCCAACTGAAGAGGAGATCCGCAAAGCATACCATATTGTAAAGGAGTTTCAGACGAATACCGCAGCCGGTATCGGAGTTTTTGCCATTGACGGTAAAATGGTTGATGCTCCTGTTGTTGCCAGGGCGGAGTATATTCTGAAACTGGCGAATGTTACAATTGGATAAAACGCAGTTGGCGGTTGGCCCATAGCATCGGCCAATATTACTATGTTGCTATGTCTTCGTTCTTTTGAGCTAGTTGCCGGATACTAGCTGCCAGCAGCCAACTTCCAGCAGCTCTTTCAAATCAAAACTATTAAATTAATACTACAATGTTAAACAGCTTAGGGCGGGAAATTCCTGAATATATTGAAGGAATCGGAAAACTTGAACCTTTTCAGGGGGCACTGACAAAGCTTAGCAAGGGTTGGATGGATGAACCTACAATTCCTGCACCAAACAGGGCATACCTGCCTCATCAAAGTAAATTGTGTAAAACGCTCGAAGAAGCAATAATTCGCAGCAATCCTCACAATGGGATGACGGTTTCGTTCCATCATCATCTTAGAAATGGGGATATTCTTTTGGTTCAGACCCTTACGATTCTTCATAACATGGGAATACGTGAGATCACCCTTGCTTCTTCCTCACTTAATGAGTGTCATGATCCGATCCTGAGGTATCTTACAGACGGTACTGTTACAAAAATCTTCTCTTCAGGTATACGCAGCCAACTTGGACGTGCCATCGCACTGGGGGTTCTTGATATCCCTGTAGTAATCCACTCACATGGAGGAAGGGTTCGCAGCATCCACACCGGCAAGATTCATATCGATCTTGCTGTTATTGCCGCTTCAGCCGCCGACTGTGAAGGAAATGCCACAGGTTCGCATGGGAAATCGGCATTCGGCTCAATTGGTTACGCTGTTATTGATGCACGGTATGCCAAGGAGGTAATTGTCGTAACAGATAACCTTGTAGATTATCCTTGTATACCGCTTTCCATATCGCAGAACTTTATCGACCATGTTGTTGTGGTAGATTCGATTGGAGATGCATCAAAAATTGCCACCGGAACAACACGCATCACCAAATCGCCAATGGACCTGCGGATTGCCAAGCTGGCTGCAGATGTTATTGAACACTCCGGATTTTTCGTTCCCGGATTTGCTTTCCAGGTTGGTGCAGGGGGTGCATCCCTGGCAGTTGCGAAATTTATCCGTGAAAAGATGAGAGACAAATCGATCAAGGGAAGTTTTATGCTTGGTGGTATAACCTCTTATTGCGTCGATATGCTCAATGACGGGCTGTTTGAGACGATCTTTGACGTTCAATCCTTCGATGCTGTAGTGAGTAATTCTTTATTAAAT
>CAIOOC010000528.1 GCA_903859795.1 uncultured Bacteroidia bacterium | reverse complement strand
TTTCTTTTGATAAAACAGGAAGTTTGAGAGAGAACACACAATGTGGTGAAGCCATAAAAATCTCAACAACCGCAAACAATCTTTGTCCCTTCCGACGGTTTCGTCCCCACAGTCTGATACCCATCCCGTTTCCACCAATCCAGTCCTCCAATTAACTCTTTGACCTTAAATCCAAGTTTAGCCATGTTATAAGCCCCTTTGGTTGAGGCATTGCACCCGATCCCGTCACAATAAGTAACAAACAAGGTTTGTTTATCCAGGGTTGAGGTGCATTCAGCTGACATTGTCCGGTGCGGAATATTAACCGAATCCGGGATGTGCTCTGCTTCGAATGCCTCTGTTGAACGGGTATCTATAACTTTTATGTCCAATCTTTTATTTAGAGAATCGAATAAATCCCAGGAGTCAATCTCATATTCTAATTTTGCCTTGTAAAAAGATCGTTGATCATCCATAATTCAATTTCTTAGTTTATTAAAATACTGATTATCATGATTGTATAATTATTGATAATATATTAGCTCATTATTCTGCTACCAAAGCTCCAAAACACCAATTTTCACCAAACTTAGGATGATTAATTATAATCTGGCATGATCTGCCAGCCACCAGACAAAAGATGCCAGAGGTAATCTTTATTTCACAATCTTCATCTCATTCAACAGATACCCTGCACCAGCGAATTTATCGATCACAAACAGTGCGTATCGGATGTCAAGTGCGATATTCCGGCATTGGTCCGGATCATAGACTATGTCGCTCATGGTTCCCTCCCAGCAGCGGTCAAAGTTTACTCCAATAAGCTCGCCAGTTGCATTCAAAACAGGACTTCCTGAATTGCCGCCGGTGGTATGGTTCGAGGCGCAAAAACCAACTGGTACTTCACCCGATTCGTTTATATACGGACCAAAGTCTTTTGCGCGATACAGTTCCTTTAAACGTTCGGGGATCTTATAATCCGGAACATCCAGATTATCCTTTTCCATCACTCCTTTCAGTGTTGAGAAGCACTTATAGGTTACCCCATCAGCGGGTTTGTATCCCTCAATCCTGCCGTAAGCAACGCGTAAGGTAAGGTTAGCGTCCGCCATCAACTTTTTGCCGGAATTCATCTGTAGTAATGCTTCAGTATATTTTTTTTGAACGGCTTCAATGGCACTATTCAATGATTTGTATGTTGGCTCGGCAGAAGTTTGATACTGCGACCTGATCAATTTAAACAGTGCATAAACGGGATCTTTTTGCAACTCCTTAACCGATCTGGCATCAAAATCAGCTAACAATTTGTTCATCTTTACACTGTCAGTCAGAAGTGAGTTACGATAGGTCTTCCCGATGAATTTGTCAGAACCAATCTCCGGAATCAGCTTAATGATTTTTTCGGGAAGGAATCTTGGAGTAACGTTTTCAACATATTTTTTTAGCAGAGCAGACCACACCATTTCGTCAGTCTTGGAGTCGTAATCTCTAAAATAGCTAATGAGATATTCTCTCACTTTTTTTAGTTCGGTGCTTAATTTTATCTGGTCTGTTGTGGTTTCGAGCGTTTCCAGTTTTGCGGCAAGGGTAAAAATGTCAGAACCTCGTTGTATGCATTCTGTATAATAGTCATTTGCCAGCTGGTAGGGTTGAAACTTTGTATAAAGTCTTTCAAAATCTTCCATGACCGAATCATAATTTTGAGCTCTCTCCGGATCTGCCATTACCCATTCCTGAAATTCACGTTCAGCCTTTTCTTTTACATTAACAGCATCGAGGCGGTTAAGTCCTTTGGCTTCGCCCTGCCATTTTTTCCATGCATTGGCAGCGGAAACATATTTGCCTGCATATTGAATCCTTATTTTCGGATCAGTTTGCATCATTGCATCCCAAATATCCAGTTTAATTGTCCTGATGGCCACTTTTGCCGGATCGCTTTGGTTCATGATCAGGTGGACAGCCTGAGAAGGAATATAGCGTTGAGTGGTTCCTGGATATCCAAATACCATTGTGAAATCACCCTCTTTCGCCCCTTTGATATTGATTTTAAAAAATTTCTTAGGATGATAGGGTACATTATTCGGAGAGTAAGCGGCCGGTTTATTGTCTTTTCCGGCATAAATCCGGAACAGTGAAAAGTCACCAGTATGGCGGGGCCACATCCAGTTATCTGTATCACCGCCAAATTTCCCAATCGATACAGGAGGGGCACCAACTAAACGGATATCTTTAAATACTTCGTAAATGTAAATAAAGTATTGATTTCCATTGAATAATGGTTTGATATCGGCGGAATAGCTACTTCCGGAGAGGTATTCTTTCTTAATGCGTTCAAGATTTTGCTTAGTCGTATCCAATTGGGCAACATTTTCGTCCTTGTCGGTTACCTTATTTAACATTTTATCAGTAATATCTTCCATTTTTACCAGGAACTTAACAGTCAATCCGGCGTTAGTCAGCTCTTCACTCTGATTCATCGCCCAGAACCCATTTTTCAGATAATCCTGTGCAACTGAGCTGTGTTTCCGGATCTGGTCAAATCCACAGTGATGATTGGTTATCAAAAGGCCATCATCCGAGATCACCTCACCTGTGCATCCAGAACCAAAAAGGACAACCGCATCCTTCAGACTCGCGTGGTTAACGCTGTAAACATCTTCGGCCGAAAGTTTAAATCCCATCTGTGTCATCTCATCAATATTGTATTTCTGAAGCAAAGTGGGAATCCACATCCCTTCTTTGGCGTGTGTTGAGAATGATACAGAGATGAGAGCTGTTAAAATGAATATTTGTCGTAACATATTGAAATAATTATTATCCGGATTTTCAAATTTGCATTTTTACATTGATTTTCTTCTTTTCCCGTTTGTTCATCTTTAATAATAGTCACATCTAATTTCAGAATTTTTGCAGCTCCTCATACAATCGTTGTACGGGCAGTCCCATAACATTGAAATATGAACCTTCGATTCCTGTAATCGCAATATAACCAATCCATTCCTGGACACCGTAAGATCCTGCCTTATCATATGGGTGGTAATTTTCAAGGTAATAGTCTATCTCGCTATCCGATAAGTCTTTGAACCAAACATCCGTTGAGGCGGAGAACGTGACCTGTTTATCCCTGGTGGTCAGACAAACCCCTGTAACCACAATGTGTTTTTTCCCCGATAATTGTCTGAGCATTTCAGCTGCGTGTGCGTAATCGTTTGGCTTGCCAAGGACCATTTCGTCAATCCAGACGATTGTATCGGCAGTAATTACCAACGCATCATGGCTTAGTTCCTCAGTAAATGGATCGGCTTTCAGCCTGGCCAGGTAAACAGGAATCTCTTCCATCGGTAATCCGTCGGGAAATATCTCGTCAACTTCATGGATGACTACTTCAAAAGGGATATTCAAACCTTCGAGGAGTTGACGCCTTCGGGGAGATTTTGAAGCAAGAATTATCTTATAATCTTTTAGCATATAGATACAGAGTAAAAACACCACAATGGGCACAATAGGATCGATATTAAAATATGAATCATAAAGAACATCAGATAAGTTCGCGTGTTTTCCTTTGAAATTTCTAATGTGTCCTATTGTGCCTTATATGGTTTATTTTCCTAAAACATTTCCCAGTTCATTTTCTCGCAATCGATCCACTTGCCCTGTGCCCGGAGCACCTGTTCGAGTACATCCCGCACACATCCCTGACCGCCATCCTTATCCGAAATATAATGAGATATTGCCTTTATTTCCTGCGCTGCATCTTTGGGACATACCGGAACACCAACGGCCATCATCGCAGGATAATCTGGCAGGTCGTCGCCCATATACATCACCTGATCGGCCTGCAGATTGTGCTTTTCGATGAAATCGATCAGGCTTGGTAATTTTTTTAGCGAGCCGGCATACAGATCTTTGATCCCAACTTTTTCACATCTCTTAATTACATCTATTGTTTTTCCTCCGGTAATCACGCAAACGGGGTATCCCATTCTGATCGTATACATTAACGCAAATCCATCTTTAAGGTTTGATGTCCGTACCGTCTCCCCATCAGGGGTAAGAACCTGTGTAGCAGCCGATATTACTCCATCTATATCGAATACAAATGCTTTAACTTTTGTCAATTCTTCTTTAAAAAATGCCATTCTAATTATTTATGTGTTTGAATTATTCGTTGGCTGATCTGTTTATAAAGGTTTTGAAGATCAGCATGACCAGCAAGCATTCTAAGGTGCTTTTCCATAACCTTAATATCGTTACGGATTGCCGGCCCGGTTTGGGATTGTTCAGGATTTTGATTTACAGCTTTATGTGCGGTTTCCAGGATCAGAGGTTTGATGATATCGAAATCAATCTTTTTTTCATTCATTAACTCCTTTGCAATGACATAAAACTGGTTTGTAAAATTGCAGGCAAAAACCGCAGCAAGGTGAATCTGTTCCCTTTGCGGGGAATCGAGGTGCCTGACATTTTCGGATACAGAGCGGCCAAGCTGGTCGAGAATCTCAAGGTTTTGAGAAGTGTTGGCTTCTATACAAACCGGGACCTGGTTGAAATCCACTTTCTTTTCCTTTGTAAAGGTCTGGAATGGATAGAAAACTCCAAAATTTTGGCAATAGGGGGCAAGAATACTTAGAGGGATACTTCCTGCCGTATGAACCACCAATTTATTACCCCATGGAAAGCTGGCGAGTAGTGGTTCAATTGCCTCATCCCTGACAGCTAAAATGTAAATTTCTGCGTCAGAGACGAGTGAACCGATTGCCGAGGTAAAGGATGAATTGAGTTTTTCTGCCAGTTTTGCCGCACTTTCAGATGTTTTCGACCAAACCTGAACAACCTGATGCCCCTTTTCGGCAAGTACCAATCCGAGTTGAGAGGCAAGGTTTCCGGCTCCGATCAAACAAATTCTCATCTTCTACGATTTTTTTTTGCAAAATTATCTTTTAATGGATACAAAATCGAAAC
>CAIOOC010000527.1 GCA_903859795.1 uncultured Bacteroidia bacterium | reverse complement strand
ATACTGAAGAGTTTTCAGTTGTGCAGATCGATGCAGATGGTGTCGCAATAAAGACTAATAATCTTACAGAAAATAAAGTCCATCAGATTGCAAAATTCTTCGAGAACAAATCGAATCTAATATTTAATAACAATGTAAATCTCAGCAAAGCTCAATCAGTCAAACAATTGGAAATAGAAGGCTTACCTTTATCTCCCAGTGCAGGATTGACCAATAAGATTGTTGAGGTTGAGCCACCCGAAGATGAAGGGCTGCCGGCCATGCGTTCGTCGGGAATCGCAATCACGAAAAACGGAATGGCGGAACATATCTTTTCACGCTTTAAAAACAATATAAACCTTCAGTCTGGTATTCTTACGGCAGCTCCGTTACATGCTGATTTCAAAATAAGAATTTCAATTAACCCACTCTATTCCAGTGATTTGGTTCAAGGATACAGGATGGATATTGCTTATGAAAACGATCCAGGTAAATGGTATTCGCTACACCAGAGGAAAGACGACTATATCTGGTATGATGAAACTAACCAACCCAATATAATTAGTGGTATTGAGCCCGACGAAGGATTTATTGAATTGGCAATTGCGGAAGATCATGAAGATCCAAATGACGTTTTTGTGTCAGAAACGTTGGCACGTTGGGAAGGGTGGAGTCTTTCTGTTCGCAAGCCGGGTTATTCAATCAATGAATCAGAGGATTGTGAGCTCAAAAGCGGTGAGACGCTCAAACGTGACTTCGTTAATATGGATAAAACTCAGGAAAGAAAAAAATATTCATTTAATCCCGATCTTGAATTTAAAATTAATGCACAATCGAATATTGTTCCTGGAACACTTCCAAAACTCAGGTTTGGGAAAGATTACCGGATTCGTATCAGGGCTGTCGACCTTGCAGGAAACAGCGTACTGCTAGCCCAGCAAAGCGAAGATGCCGCAGAGACAATACGCAAAAACATCCGCTACATGCGGTTTGAGCCTTTAGCTAGTCCTATTGTTCTAGTAGGTAACCAGTTAAAGGATGGCGAATTTCTTGAACGGATGGTTATCCGTAGTAATTTTGATGCAGGAACTAAAGATTATGAGAATAAATTTCCAGTAAATCATCAGGTTTTGGATGAATTTTCACAACGTTTTTTGCTGCCTCCCAAAAATAGTCAGGCAATGGCCGAAACGCATGGAATGTTTGAAAAAGCATTTTCAAATAATCCCGACATTGTCAAGCAAATCTATCAATTAATCACAAGCCACGAGGGGCTTTATAAACAGGACAAGAAAAACAACGAGAAGGTTTATCAGCCATCGGAGGTTGAAATCATTTACCTTCCCGATCCTATGGCGGCAGGAATTGCTTTATTTGTTGCTGAAGGGTGTGAAAATACGCACACTCAGGAATTTAAACCCAGAATGTTTGGATTTTTCACAAATGATGAAGTTTCTCCCTCAAATACAAATCTTGATATTCCCGAAAACTGGTATAAAGCCGGGATTGTACGCATAAGGCTCGAAGAGGGAGAAATCGGAAGCAAGTGGGATTCTTCACAACGTATATTTACAGTTTTTCTTCCAAAAGGATATCGTACCAGGTTAAAATTCAGTACATTCTGGCGTGAAAAAGATTTCAAGGAACTTTCCGCCCTTTGGGGAATGGTAAAAGAAAAATCACCTTCAAATCTTTCCGAACTTGAGGAAATGATCCGCTCAGGACAACATTGGATGCTTTCTCCCTCGCGCGAAATGGAACTTATTCATGCAGTCCAGCAGCCGGTCACTGAACCGGTTATCCATGCGTTGATTCCTGAACGAGATTATGGGGACACAAATGCAAATATCAATACCAGGTTTTCAGTACATGGCGAAAGTACCGGAAAGGTGGAATATCAGGCAAGGTGGAGTGAATTTTATGACGATGGTATATCGCTGACTATTAAACAGATTCAGGGTACAAACTCAATTCCTGACATTACTGTAAGTTATGTTGACGATCTGATAACAAAGGGAACCATTCCGGCCTTTCCAAAGCTTCAAATTCAGGCAAATCCAAAACTAGTTTTTCAGCCCCACCATCAATTTCAAAGACGTTCATTAACTGAATTCAAAGTAAATCCACAACCTGAATCAGTCAGGGTCAATAACCTGTATAAAATTCAGTCCAATTCGTTTGAGAAACTTCAGCAGGAGAAATTATCGGCAACAAAGAGCTTATCCAATACACTGAAGTATGAAATTCATGAATCACGTTTTAGCTTTAAAAAGCATATTGAACTGCGCATTGAGCCACTAATCCAGAGTTTTGGTGACACGAAACACCGTTGGGTGGATTATAAAATTGTAGCTTCTTCGAGATATCGGGAATATTTTGACAAGATACTTTCACAATATAATGACCAGCATACCGTCCGCGAAAGTCAGTGGGTTGAAAAAGTTAATATTCTGAGCACTACTCGCCCGAAAATTCCCGAGATTGATTATATCATTCCTACATTTGAATGGCACAAAACACAGGATCAGAATACAATACGACATCAGCGTTTAAGTGGAGGTTTGCGTATATTCCTTAAGCGCCCATGGTTTTCGACAGGCGATGATGAGATGTTGGGTGTAATTCTTCCCCCTTCGCCATCTAAAGCTCCAAATATCGCGGCAATACAGCAAGGTTATACAAACTATTTTACTCACTGGGGTATTGATCCTTTGCATAATTCTACTCAGCCGGATATACTAAGCCCGGGGCCACAGGATTTCCGGATGAATCCGACTTTCGATGAGAATGTACAGTATCCAGATATGGGGAAAACCCATGCTAACGTTGTTGCCTATCCTGTAATCTTTGATGAAGAGAGGCAGCAATGGTTTTGCGATCTGGCTATTAATACCAAAAACATGTATTTCCCGTTTATAAAACTTGCCATCGCAAGATATCAGCCACACTCGGTCCATAAAGGAGATACTGATGTTTGTCTTTCACCAGTTGTTATGGCCGACATGATGCAACTTATGCCCGACAGAACATCCGTTGTACAGTTCAAAAAAGAGGATGTAAACTCAAAATTTTCTGTAACAGTTACCGGGGTCATCTATAGCGATATATCAAACCCGTTTAAAATGTATAATTTCATTCGCATTTCGCTGGTTGATAGCCGTATAGGTCAGCACATCTATGGCTTTGTGGATGATGGGGTAAATACCAGGGACCTTCGGGATGAGAAAGTTGAAATTGAAATTACTGAGCGTGAAGTAGTAAATAACAGATTTAAGATAACTACCGATTTTCGTTTACCACATGCATATAAAACATCTCCTTTCCAGGTCGTCATTGAAGAGTTTGAACGAGGACCCAAAAAAATGAAGGTGGCTGATGGTTACGAAAACCGCGTAGAACAATCTGAAGAGACTGATAGACTGGTGTATGCTGACGTCTTTAAAATTAACGAGGCAAAATAAGAGGAGAAATCTTCCGCCGGTCTCGCAGATAGACGCGGAATAATTCTTAATATCGACGAAAATCAGCGCGATCTGTGGGAATCTATTTTTTTGTTGTCTGTAATACATTTACCTTTCTAAATATAACGAATATAATTGAGTAATTTGGTTGAATTTCAGTGGAATAGTATTTAGAACTGTTCGGTCGCACATTCAATCCACCTTGCTTTTCTCCTTTGAAAACATATCTTTGCTTAAGTTTATCCATTAACCTCGGGATTTAATAGTTAATATGGCTAAAAAGGTGGTTTTTTGTAATTGTGGTGCGAAACTGATCGGAAGCGATCGGTTAGCAGATATTTCTGCCTTTTTAATACAAAAGGGATATCCTTTTACTGAGATTTCCGATTTGTGCGGTTGTTCTGTTGATCGGCAACAAGATACCCGTGAAATTTTTATCCCGGAGAATGAGTACCTGATTATAGCCTGTTATCCAAGAGGAGTGAAGTTGTTACTTGAGAAGTGTAGTATCGACCATAAATCCTTGAAATTGGAATACCTTAATTTTAGGGAATCAAGCAATATTCAGATTTTTAATTCCATCCAAACCTTCTTTGCTAATACGCCAGGCTCCACCGGGATTTCAAGACTGGATTACAACTGCGAATGGCCATCGTGGTATCCTGTAGTTGACTATTCGCGCTGTAATTCCTGTGGTCAGTGTTCTGATTTTTGTCTCTTTGGAGTATACGAAAAAATTGATAATAAGGTAGTTGTCGTTAATCCTAAAGGATGCAAATTCAATTGTCCCGCCTGTGCGCGAATCTGTCCCCAGATCGCTATTATTTTTCCCAAATATGATCATGGCGGTGCCATTTCCGGCTCCGATACCATCGATGAAATGGCTGAACAGCAACGTCAAAATCACGATATTGATACAATCCTTGGGAGTAACATTTACAAGGCACTTGAGATCCGGAAAGCGAAACGTCAATCCATAATTCGGTCAACAGCTATGCAAAAAGCAATAGCTGAACGTGAAAATGCACTTGCAGAAAAGAGTGAAAATCAATAATCCGGTTGCAAATGTCAATACTTCGAAATTTTTTAAAGTCTGATCGGCGGTGTATTTGGAAATTTGTTTATAATATGGGCTGGAAAGGAATGGCCGGGTTTAGTAAATTTCAAAAAAGGAAAGAGCGGGGAGAGATTTTCCCTGCTTTTCAGTTTATTTCGATCACTGATGATTGTAACCTGTCCTGTCAGGGTTGTTGGGTCACGAAAGGGGAGAAGAGCTCAAGTCTTGATTTGGCTGCACTGAATAAAATCATTAATGACAGCAAAAAGTACGGGTCCTATTTTTTCGGAATTTTAGGCGGTGAACCATTGATGTACAGTGATTTAATGAATCTATTCAGTTTGCATCCCGATTGTTATTTTCAATTGTTTACCAATGGTACCTTACTCACTGATAAGGTGGCAACAGAACTTAAAATTCTTTCAAATGTTACCCCTTTGATCAGCCTCGAAGGGAACGAGACTGTCGCAGATATCCGAAGAGGAAGTAACAGGGTTTTTCAGCGGACTGTGAAGGCAATTGAAACTGCAACTACTCATGGATTAATTACAGGAGTAGCTATAAGTGTTTGTAAATCAAATATTGAAATGGCTCTATCTGATGAGTTCATCGAAATGCTACATTCGAGGGGTGTAATCTATCTTTGGTACTACATTTACCGTCCAACGGGCGAAAATCCTCATTATGAACTTGCCCTTTCACAGGAAGAAATTTTAAGATTAAGGCGCTTTCTTGTGGATGGAAGAACCAAATATCCAATTGTTATTATTGACTCTTATTGGGGAGCAAATGGAGAACCTTTCTGCCCAGCTGTTGAAGGTTTAAGTCACCACATCAATCCAAACGGGAATATTGAACCTTGTCCGGTTATACAGTTTTCGTGCGACAATATACGAGATGGCAATTTAAAAGATGTCTATGAGCAGTCTGGCTTTTTAAAAGAGTTTAAGTCTGAAGTCAATAAGCAGACCAAAGGATGCATTTTGATGGAAAATCCTGGTTGGCTGGCAAAATTCGCGCTTGATCATCAGGCAGTAAATACCTCTAATCGTCCTGAAATGTCTGAGCAACTGATAAATGGATGTATGATTTGCAGTCATGGAAGTTGTCCGGAAATTCCGGAAAAAAGTTGGATTTACAGGATTGCGAAGAAAAAAGCTTTCTTTGGATTAGGCGCTTACGGTTAAAACAAAAACGATGGAATCTAAAATATTTAAGTCTTTATTTACTCTTGATGTTCCCGTTGAGAAGGTGAAACGGGGGCAGATCAGAGCCACCATTGAAGCCCACTTTGTAAAATCTCAGGTGATGCCCCCTGTAAATCATGATGGTTTATTCAGGTATGCCAGTTTTTTTATTGAGCAGGAAAGATGGGAGGAAAGATACCGTGCGTTTATAATGGTCTGTTGTGGAAATGCTATCTGGAGGACGGTTGTTGGGGCTATTCCATATAATCGACGAATTTTTCTGTTGCCACAATGCCTTAGAAATACGAGTTATTGCAAAGCTGAGCAGGATGATCTGGGGCTTCTTTGTGGTGAATGTGGTAATTGCAGTATTTCAGGTCTGCTACGGGAAGCTGAGAACCTGGGATACGTAGCACTTGTCACTGAAGGGACTACAATTACAACACGTTTGATTGAAAGCGGTAAGGTTGATGCTGTGATTGGTGTTGGATGTATGGAAGTATTGCAAAAGATGTTTGCGTCGGTTAGCAAGTATTCAATTCCCGGTATTGGAATTCCGCTGACCTCCTGCGGTTGCGTAGATACTACAGCTGATTCAGACTGGATCAAGCAAGAGATATACAATTTTCATGAGGATTCGTCAATCCGGCTACTTAATCTTAACTATCTTAAAAACAAATCATCTTCAATTTTCGGCGAAGAACAACTGGTACGGATGATGGGTATTGCTAAAAGCAAAACAGAGGTAATTGGCTTTGAATCATTACTTTCTGGAGGTCAGCGTCTACGGCCATTTCTTACAGCTTTAGCTTACGAAGCTTTTGCGGTTGAACCTGATCCGGCAGTTCTGAATGTGCTCTCATTATCGGTTGAGTGTTTCCACAAGGCCTCCTTAATTCATGATGATATCGAAGACAACGACGACACAAGATATGGAGTAGAAACCCTTCATAATCAGCATGGAGTTCCTGTTGCAATCAATGTTGGCGATTATTTAATAGGAGAGGGTTACCGGTTGATCTCGGAAAGCTCACTCCCTGCTGAGATGATCCGTGATGGGATCAAAATAATTAGTCGCGGTCATCGAACCCTCACAATCGGACAGGGAGCAGAACTAATTTCCATTCAATCAAATCAAATTCTTTCATTAAATGATATGTTGGAATTATTTGAAAATAAGACTTCTGCGGCATTTAAAGTTTCACTTTTGCTAGGTGCAACCATTGGCGGTGCTCCAAAAGAAATGCTGGAAATATTAAGCGATTTCAGCAGGCATATTGGCATTGCATACCAGATAAAGGATGATATATCAGATTATGAAGGACACAAAGGTGATATTGCAATACGGAAGTTTTCCATATTACTCTCGGTTTTAATAGAAAAACTACCGCAAGCAGAAAAAGAAATATTGTTAAAAGCCTATAAATCTGATGATTTAGATATTTTATATAATTTAATTGATTTCTATCAGATCCATGATGCGTCTAAGGAATTATTAATAAGTACTCTTAATGATGCCAGGTCATGTCTTGATAATATTTCCAATATGGGGCTAAAACTGGCATTGTATGAAATTTTGGGAAAGATTTTTAAGGAATATTTATAAGTTTTCAGCAATACCCAGGTTAAAAGAATTGAACCCCAAACTCCTGGAGGCAGTATTGGCTAAATCGTCATTAATGCTTGATGATGAGATGGTTAAAGAAATTAACACGTTTATTGTCAGCCATCAAACAGCCGAGGGTGGGTTTGCTGACAGGGGAGGGAAAACCGATTTGTATTATACCCTGTTTGGTTTTTACATTTCAGAAGCTCTTACTGTTTCTGAAGTTTTTGAACCTCTCAAAAACTATGTAAAAGAGGTAGTTACAAAGAATAGTCTGTCTGGTGTTCACCGTTATTGCGGGGCTATTTTGTATACGAGACTTTTTGGTCTAGACTCGGTTACTGAGAATTTAAGGAGACAAATAGTAATTGAACTGAAAAATGCTTCATACAAACAGCCTGAATATTCAGGCTTCCTGGGGATTCTGGCTCTATATTATCTTCAGGATTATATCACTATCCGGAAAGTTGTCAAACAATATAAACATTCAAATCATTCAACGGGTACACATCCATGTCCTGTAGTTGCAGCGAATGCGATAATATTAAGTATGGCTAATAGTCGTTCGCCTGAACGGGTGAATGAATTGCGGTCATTTCATCGTAAAAACGGAGGTTTTGCTGCCCTTAAACGTGCACCTTCAGATGATCTGCTTTCAACTGGTGTTGCATTATTTGCATTAAATTTTCTTGATGCAGATGTTCGACTGATTAAACCTGACTGCCTTAATTTTGTTGATGATATGTACGATAACGGTGGTTTTCGTTCAACTTATGCCGATTCTATAACCGATATAGAATATACTTTCTACGGTTTGCTTGCATTAGGTTCAATGTCCTAAAGTTATTTTTAATTGATGATATACTTCAGTTATGGAATATAAAAGTATTGAATATCAATATAATGAACTTGTTAAATTGCTACGGTCTGAAAGAAATGAAGCCGGTTTCTGGAGCGGAAGACTTTCATCAAGTGCCTTGGCAACTGCCGTTTCAGTAGTTGCAATTAAGGTTAATGGTGACATTTCGGATCAAAATCGGATTAGTGACGGTATGAGATGGTTGTTAAATCATATTAATGCAGATGGTGGTTTTGGAGATACACCCGGTAGTAAAAGTAATGTGAGTACCTCCCTTCTAAGTTATGCTGCAATCAGGTACTGTGGTGGTGAACTAGAAGCGGCGAAGAGTCTGGTTAAGGATCTCGAATCTTATCTAGCGCAACAAAATATCAATCTAAGAAATGATGATATAACATCCTCTATATTATCATTTTATGGAAAAGACTTTACCTTTTCAGTGCCTATTCTTTCAATGCTTGTGATTTGTGGCGTACTCGATGAAAAGGCTGGCACAAAAATTCCCCAATTACCTTTTGAATTTACTTTATTGCCTGCGTCGTGGTATAGCTGGTTTAATTTGCGCGTTGTCAGCTATGCAATTCCAGCGTTAGTTGCCGTAGGGATTTTTATTTTTAAGATTAGGAAAGGGCATAATCCGATAATGAAATGGATCAGAAACAGATCAATTAAACCTTCACTTCAAAAACTTGAAACGATTGTTCCCAAAAGTGGTGGTTTTCTTGAAGCAATTCCGCTTACAGCTTTTGTGGCAATGTGTCTGATCTCGTCCGGGTATGGCAACAACGATATAACTGACAAGGGGCTCCGTTTTTTACGTAATCAGCAACGAGATGATGGGAGCTGGCCAATTGACACTGATCTATCAACCTGGGTAACAACATTAAGTGTAAAAGCTCTTGGGGAAAAAATATCGAAGGAATTTTCGCATCAGGAAATTTATAAATTATTATCTCATTTAAAATCAATACAGTATAAGGAAGTTCACCCATTCAATCTTGCCAGCCCCGGTGGTTGGGGATGGACTAATTCTTCAGGTTCTGTGCCTGATGTGGATGACACCTGTGGTGCTATTTTAGCATTACTTGAATTGAACAAAACAATTGGAAGTGCTGATGATACAATTATAGATGGATGCAGATGGCTGATCTCTCTTCAAAATAAAGACGGTGGGTTTCCTACATTCTGTAAAGGGTGGGGTAGGCTTCCCTTTGACAGCAGTTGTGCCGACCTCACGGGGCACGCGCTTCTGGCCCTATGCCAATCACTTGACAATCTTGTGGATAAGATGTCATCCGAAATGCAAAATTCACTTAAAAATTGTATTTTTCGTTCATTTGGTTACCTATGGAAAGTACAGAAAGAGAATGGCAGCTGGGTACCACTATGGTTTGGAAATCAAAACACATCAGATCGCAGCAATCCTGTTTACGGAACGGCTAAAGTTTATATATATTTGAAAGATTGTTTATTAAGCGATCGTCTTGAGGAAAATATGAAAAAGGATATCGGAAAATTGTTATCACGCGCGCAGTATTATCTTCTAAAACAGCAGAATAGTGATGGTAGCTGGGGTGGCGAATTGGGTATTTCAGGAACAATCGAGGAGAGTTCGCTTGCGATATCAGCCCTGGCCGGAATTGATAATAGTGCCTGTTTAAAGGGATTTGACTGGCTTGAAAACGAATACATAAAGAATGGTATGAAATCAAATCCAATTGGTCTTTATTTTGCAATGCTGTGGTATGACGAGAAAATGTTTCCATTAATTTACTATACAGAAGCTCTCAGAAGATATCTGAAATGAGAATTTTTATATTTGTAAAAAGTACAATTATTTAATAGCTGTCAGTCATTTATGAAATTACATATTATTGGAGGTTTCTTAGGGAGCGGCAAGACCACGGCAATCACAAATGCATCAAAAGTACTGATGCAAAGTGGAAAAAAAGTGGCTGTTGTGACGAATGATCAGGGTAAATACCTGGTTGATACGAGCTTTGTTGAATCTAATGATATTCCCGCTGCAGAAGTCACAAATGGTTGCTTTTGTTGTAATTTCAATGAACTGAGCGATCAGATTGAATCACTGATAATCAGATCGGAACCCGACTATATATTTGCGGAGAGCGTAGGATCGTGTACAGATTTAGTAGCCACTGTATTAAAACCATTGCAAATACTTAAAAAAGAGCTATTTGAGGAGTTAACCTTTTCAGTTTTTGCGGATAGCCGGTTGCTTTTGGATCACCTGCTCCAAAAAAGGCTGCCTTTCTCTGACGCCATCACCTATATTTTTGAGAAACAATTAGAAGAAGCTGATTTGTTGATTATTAATAAGATTGACTTACTCCCGGTTGAAGATCTTGGAATTTTAAAACAACTCATTGATTCCCGTTTGGATCGAAAAAAAGTAATCTTTCAGAACTCATTAATTCCTGAAGATGTCGGCGGTTGGCTGACTAGCCTTGATACTTTGTCTACCCGTAGACGGATTTCTCTTGATATTGATTATCAGATTTATGGAAAAGGTGAATCCGAAATGGCGTGGCTTGATGAAGAGATCAATATTCAGACATCAGATTTTTCTGCGTGGCAAAAGACGTTACATTTTATAGAGGTATTGATTGCAGAAATCAGGCAAAAAGAGATTCCTGTCGGCCATTTGAAATTTCTGCTGAAAGGAGAGGGGTTTAGTCATAAAATCAGTTTTACAACTATTTTTGACCAAAATTGGAACAATAACCTTCAGGACTATGAAGTTGATGCAGTTCAGATCATGATCAACTCAAGGATTCAAAGCTCTCCTGAAATGGCCCGCGCGATTGTCAGGAAGGGTGTTTCGGCTATTTCTTCTGTTGGAATTATTTTAAGCGAAAGTCATGAACAGGCTTTTCAGCCGGGGTTTCCGAATCCCACTCACAGGATAACCCGGAAATTGCGTTGCTGTGATGAATGCCGATGCATTAAAAACCTTGATAACGAGCAGATTGAAGCATGTTTATCCGAAAGTAATATAGACAATGGTTGCTGTTGTTGAAATATAGGAAATTCAAAAACTATAAATTGTATAATGCGAAGTAAATCAGTTATATACATCCCATTATTTCTACTTTGGATTCTGCTTTTTTATAATAAAGAGTCTTCCTCTAATTTCATGGTTTATAATTGGTTGCATCTTCCTTATGAATCAAAACTTTCCAATACAATCTGGTTTTTTGTCACTACACTTCAAAAGATTTTTCTTCTCCTTGTTCTTGTGATTTTTATGGCTGGAATCGTTCGTTCGTATTTTTCACCTGAAAAAACCCGTAAAATTCTGGAGGGTAAATCAATGTTTTTAGGAAATGTGATGGCATCACTACTGGGAATTCTTACCCCTTTTTGCTCCTGTTCTGCAATTCCGCTGTTTTTAGGTTTTGTTGAAACTGGTATTCCGCTTGGTATCACCTTTTCATTTTTGATCGCGGCCCCAATGATTAATGAAGTTGCTGTAATCATGTTATTTAGCATGTTTGGATGGAAGGTTGGGTTGATTTATATCCTGTTGGGCTTAGGTATCGCTATCGCAGCCGGATGGATCATTGGAAAGCTTAAACTTGAAAGGTGGCTCCAGGATTGGGTGCTAAATTTAAAACCGGGAGCAAGTGAAATTGAGGGTCAGCATTTAAATTTTAATGACCGGATTGAAACCGGGAAGGTCGCTATTAAGGAGATTCTTGTCAAGATCTGGCCCTATATGATTGGGGGAATTGCAGTTGGTGCATTTAT
>CAIOOC010000526.1 GCA_903859795.1 uncultured Bacteroidia bacterium | reverse complement strand
CTGCGTGGATATATCTTCAGAATGTGCCGAATCTGACCGAATTTTTGTTGGGAAACTATATGATGAAATTGTAAAGAAGACACCGAATGAGAATATGAATATGAGAAATTCTTCTTATCAGGCAATTCCGGATGGTTTAATAGTTAAACAGACTGTTAACGATTCAGACGCCGCAGTTTTTACTCAAAAATGTGTCGTCTTCTCTATTTATTCCGACAGTGAATTGGCAGAAATGGAGAAAAAAAGCAGGAATGCTGATGAATGGGCCGAATTTTATGAGGATTATTCAAATTATATAAATGTCGCTTCCCAGTTTCTCGATGCACGAACAAAGACAATATCAGAATCAAATAAAAGGCACCTTCAATTTAAAATGGAGACAGGTGAAACCATCACGGTTGACAGGGCAAAATCAGCAGGAAAGCTTTTCTTTTTTAATCCCCAAAAAGGTGTTAGACAATGTGATTCCTTTAGTTTTGATCAAGGAAAATACACTGATTATTAATAGAATAACATAATGAAGAAACGGGTTTATAATCAATTTGAAGAGCTCTAAGATCATCGGAATAAAATGCAGATAATTCCATTTGGCCAATATAAAACAAATAATTATCATCTAAAAAAGTTGCTGACTATCCTTATTCTGCTCCTTTCAAATAACATGATAGCTCAGGTGAATCATCATTATACAGATTTGCCAAAATGCACTGGTTATGTAAATGATTTCGAGAAATTATTTGATGACAATCAAAGAAGAGATTTAACATCGATTATAACCAATTTTGAAAAAGAGACGAGTAGCGAGATAGCTGTAGTTACAGTAGGTTCTATTGGGCAATATACTGATTTTTTGATATACTCAATAGATCTAGCCTCCTTTTGGGGAATTGGCAAAAAAGATAAAAACAATGGTTTACTTATTTTAGTGAGCAAAAATCTTAGAAAAGTTAGAATTTCAACAGGAAGAGGTACTGAAAAAATATTAAATGATGAAATTTGCAAGATGGTTATTGATACGAAAATGATTCCGGAATTTAAAGCCGGAAATTATTATCAGGGAGTAAAAAATGGATTATTAAACTTGATTGAATATTTGAAAAATCCCCCATTTTAAGAAATAGCCTTCCGACTTATGCTTCATGTGTGAACATTTTTGTATCATTCGCCTGCCAATGAAAGAGCATAATTGTAATAGTTTGAATCATTGGTGATTTCTTTCCCGATTTTAATAAAATCAGGAATAATAACTGGCAATGTATCATTCAGATGCTCAATGATTAGAATTGCCATTCCGCAGTGCGGATCAATGAATGTGTCAAGTTCAAAGTAAAGGTCCCTCCAAATAAAACAGTCTCTTCGCTTATGAATTGTGATTCGCGTTCTGTCCGGATTTTCCAAAAGAAGCGTGTACTCTGGTTCTCCGATTATCCTGGCAGTCTCAATGCTCTGACCATTAATTGGCTCACTCTTTTCAGAATAGATATAGATGAATAGACCATTCTGGCCTCGTTTTCGTAACCGCAGCTCTCTCTCTTTATCCGATTTTAGGTAGGTCTGATAAATGTCGAAAGACTCATATCTTAAAGGTATTTCAGTTGCATAACTTACCAGGAATTTCCTTTTGGCTACAATAGGTTTTGGAGAGTCTACAATTGAGGATATCTCCGTCAAAACTTTATTCTTTTTTTCTTCATGCAGCCCTGAATTGTTTATAACCCTCAAATGGGGATGCCCGACCCAGGCTTCCATTATTTTAATATCTAAAGCCCGTGCCTCTTCGATGTTTTCTTTCCTAGCATTATTTTTATGGTTATAAAATTGTTCCGCTCCGTTTGCGGCAGTCACAAGGTGAAAAACATAGTCGTAACGCGTATCACGTAAAGTCATTGCCGAGAGTGAAAGTTCTTCAATTATACCCTTCCACTCCTCTTTCGAAAGATAAGCTGAAACATCCATTACTCCCCGGTCGTAAATAATAATACTTGGTTTATCGCAGCTCCTGGCAATATTTAAAAAAGTCTCCTCTGTAAAGATCTGATAGTTAAGAAGGTTCTTGTAGGTTTCCAATAATAATGACAAATTTTCCCTGTTAAACCTTATGCCCGCTTCATAAAACAATGTTGCAATTTCGGGAACGGTGATTACATTGAACCCGAGTGCAGTGAATTTCTCATATATCAAAGCAAGCGATGATGTTTTTCCTGCACATGGTCCACCTGTCAATACAATACGAAATAGCTTTTTGTCCATTTTGATACTTAAATTTTATTCGCGACCATAACCTCCGAAGCTTCCAAGAGAAAAAATTTCATTCCGGTCAATCTCTTTACCATTTATAAATGCAGGTTGCATTGAGCAGGCGTGAACGCAGGGATTACTTTCGTCTTTAAGATCAAGCATAAAGAACAGATAACTCACATCACTGTATTCCGATGTTTTCAAGCTTTGCTTAATTGTAATGCCATATATCTCAAGATATTTCTGATGTTGAACAACTTCGATACTATCAAATTTGATAGAAATGAATTCGTTTGATTTGAATAGTGTCCGGATTTTATCAAGATAATCACTAATTAGCTGCTTCTGGATCCTCTTAGGTCCTAACTCTACATTACCATATATCTCCTCTAATTTGCTCATATCCTTTCGCATATAGGCTGTACGAAGATTTTCAATATAATCGACGATGATTGTTCGTCTTTGAAGATCCGTTTTAGAATTACGATTTTTCGTTATCTCTTTATCCAGGATGGTGTCAATTGAGATGAGAAGATTGTCGATCTTACCATCCGGAGTAAAAATTAAATTGGCCTCCTCGTAACTATCTTTCTCTTTTGCCTGTTTTATAAACAAAGGAATGTTCCTAATTTCAAATCCTTCAGTTGGCCGGCTCATGCAACGTTCAATAATTAAGGATTCATAACAACGGAATGGTGTTGTTTTCCATAGAGAAAGGAGTGATTTAACTCCTTTCTCTGTCAGCATTGTTGCATTTAATTCAGGATTACAATTTTTAAAGAATGCTATATTGAGTCCTGTTAATATGGCGGAAGCGTTAGTTTCCATAATTGACTTTAAACCCTGATCACTTTGGTCGGTAATTGTCACCTTTATGCCATTCTGACCAAATGCTGAGGATAAACCGAGAAAAAATATTACCGGACATAGAATTGTATTCAACCAGATCCTACTCATTTTAGCTATTTTATTTGCTG
>CAIOOC010000525.1 GCA_903859795.1 uncultured Bacteroidia bacterium | reverse complement strand
ATACATTAAAATAATTCTTCAGTTCTGAGAAAGGAGTAACTACAAACAGAGAATCTGTAAGTCTTTTGGCGTCTCCCAGAAATTTATCCATCTCATCGGAGGTATATCCCTCAGCAAGAATTGCAATGTCAATCTTTTGTGCCGGATCACCCGAGTTATATATTTTCTCCACAGGTATATTCACAGCATTCTCTCTGATAATAAAATAGTTCTCAGGATCGATATTTTGAGAATAAATGGCTTTAAACTGCCCTTTGCTATCTCTTTTCTGAATGGAAAGGCGGATACAATTTTTTGGAAACGGGAACCTGATGACCTGATAAAACGACTTTCTGATTTGTTTGGCTTCAGAAGTGGATTGCCACTCCTGGAAAACGGGAGAGAACCCTTTCGAGAATATGAGTTCTCCACCTTCCTTATCAAATACCTCAAAACGGTAGGTTCCCAAGTTGAGATTGTCAATCAGCATGTTGCGGGATCCGCCCCAGATCATCTCTTTTTTAAGTTCTCCGGGTATTACTGATGCGGAGGAATGATCTCCTGTGAGAAGATAGTCAAAACGAAGCACTCCATCAGTGAAAAAGCGATCAAAATCGGGA
The DNA here is from genome assembly GCA_903859795.1 of uncultured Bacteroidia bacterium. GTDB lineage: Bacteria > Bacteroidota > Bacteroidia > Bacteroidales > Prolixibacteraceae > JAAFHB01. Next base: position 2,086 of record CAIOOC010000525.1, on the reverse strand, counting down.
GAACACCAAACAGAGATTGGCCCTAGCATGAGAATAATGCAGAATAAAAGATTCTTCATCATGAGTATCTTTGGTTACTTTTGTAAGTTATTTCAAAACTAGCTATTTTTGGTTAATATATTCCGATTATGTCTGTAGTTTACGATTATATCAAGGAGTTTTTGCTAAGTTCAGGGTTTGTCAATCGATCGGCTATTCATTTAGCAGCACTTTTTTCATTGGCGATACTTTTTGTTGTGGCTTTGATTGTTTTTCTGATAACCAGAAAAATTTCAGTCAAAATTATAGGGCGAATTGTATTACGTACCAAGGGGATCTGGGACGACACGATTTTTAATCACAAGGTCTTTCACGCACTGTTCCATATTTTGCCGGCTCTGATAATTTACTCCTCCGCTGGTTTTGCCGGTGATGATATGCCATTTTTCCCCGCCTTAATAACTGGCCTGGCTCATATCTATCTGGCAATCATTGTAATGACGGCTTGCCTTAGATTTTTAAATGCAATGCAGGAGATATACTACACCTATCCCTACTCCAACGACCGGCCTATCAAAGGACATATTCAGCTGGTGAAAATTCTGGTCTATTTTTTTGGCTCTATTTTTATCATCGCTATTCTGGTAAATAAAAATCCTGCCAGTTTATTTGCCGGTTTGGGAGCGATGGCTGCCGTATTGATGTTGGTTTTCAGGGATGCCATTCTGGGGTTTGTTGCCAGTATTCAACTGGCTGCCAATAAAATGGTAAAGCCAGGCGACTGGATTACGGTGCCACGTTTTAATGTCGATGGAACTGTACATGATATCTCTTTAACGACTGTCAAAGTACAAAACTGGGATAAAACCATTACAACCATTCCAACTTATTCCCTTGTGTCAGAGTCTATGATAAACTGGAACGGGATGCTCGAATCGGGTGGACGAAGGATTCAGCGCTCTGTAAATATAGATATTACAAGTATCAGGCAATGTGATTCCCAAATGCTGGACAGAATTTTTAAATTACCCATGTTCAATGAGTTTATTAATGCTGATTCGGCAAATCCCGATGATTACCAGGATGACCTAAATGTAGGAGCCTTAAAAATGAATTTGTTAAGTACCCCTTCGAATATCTCTTTGTTTAAAAAATATCTGGAAGGGTATATCAGTATCCACCCTGGGATCCATGAACATATGACCAGACTTGTCAGATTTCTGCAATCTACAGATAAAGGGCTCCCTGTTGAGGTTATTGTTTTTAGCAAGGCCCAGAAATCGATGTTATATGAAGCACTGCAGGCAGAGCTTTTCGATCATATTTTTGTTATTCTTCCTGAATTTAGCCTGCGTGTCTTTCAGAATCCTTCAGCAAACTACTCGCAGGATATTCCGGGATGATTTTTCTGACACTCAAAAAAACTGTTGCTGAAAAGTAGGAATGCCCTTTTGGGGGCAAATTTTCAGATATCCCGATAAAGGGAGTTGGCGAATTTGTTTATTTTTTTAGCCGAAAAGTTAGGAAAGTAAAAATAATTAGCGATTTTTGTAACAAATTGAAAGCATCGTGAAGAAGAATAATATTGTATTGGAGGAGGATTTTAAGGAACAAAGTGTTCATATTGATGATCTTGACAAGAAGATTCTGAAGCTTATTACAGCCAACGCCAGGATTCCGTTTTTGGAAGTAGCCAGGGAGTGTGGAGTTTCAGGAGCTGCGATACACCAGCGGGTTCAACGGTTAATATCTGTTGGAGTTATCGTAGGTTCAGAATTCATCGTGAGCCCCCAGAAACTTGGTTATAATACAACTGCTTATATGGGGATTTACCTTGAAAAAGTCACATATGACAAAAAGGTTTTAAAACAGCTGCGCGAGATTTCTGAGGTAGTGGAGTGTCACCACACTACCGGGCAATATGCGATTTTTATCAAGATCCAGACCAAGACCAATAAACATCTGATGAAAATTATCGATACCGATCTTCAGGCGATCGACGGTATTGCACGAACAGAAACTTTTATCTCACTGGAGGAAGATTTTAAACGTCAGATTCCAATAATTCTTGCTACTGAAGTTGACCAGCTGAAAGTAAAGATTAGTT
>CAIOOC010000524.1 GCA_903859795.1 uncultured Bacteroidia bacterium | reverse complement strand
TGTTCGGTTTTTCTGAATCTAAACAAATTGGAAATATTTATTCATTATTCGCGTTAAAACACTGATATAATATTTGTTATATAAGTGTTTGTTAAATTCATTCTTTCATATTAACACTATTACACTCAATTCTATGAAACTGAAAAATTTCAATCTATTTCTATTTTTTGCGTTAGCAATTCTTCTTTTAGCCCAGTCGTGCGTTAAGCAGGGCCCTATGGGTTTGACAGGTTCAAGCGGTACAAATGGGACAAATGGTCAGGATGCCAATTCTGCCTGTTTAAAATGTCACACTACAGCAGTCATGGACGAAAAAAAAGTTGAATACCAGTTATCCAAGCACTTTTTCGGAACTTCAAGTGCCAGAAATACCAAGTATTGCGCCAGGTGTCACACAACTGATGGATTTAAAGAAATCACTGCAAATGGCAAATTCGTTGCCGCTATGGATATTCCCGCAGCGGAACGCATTAATTGTTCAACCTGTCACGCGCACAGCGCATTCGACTTTCAGGGCGACACAGCTACTTATATCCTAAGAACAACCACTCCGGTTGCTTTAAATTATTACAATAATTCCAAGACCGAGGATTTTGGCAAGATCGATAACCTTTGTTGTACCTGCCACCAGATTCGTGGAGCTACCACAGTTGCTATTGCTTTAAAATCAAAAATAGATAATACCAAAGACTCACTCACCAGTGCCGGAGCTCTTGTTTATTCCTCATTCAAACAATTGCCATTCTTCCCGTTCGATAATACCAGTAAAACAGCTGCAGATATGGCCGCTACTGTTGATTTTAAAGTTGGTCAAAGCGTTTCTGTTCACGATGGTAACCAGTCAAACTTATTTAAAGGGATCAACGGTTTCGAATACCCCGGAAAAACTTATACCCGGACATGGCAACATTCATTAAATGGTGGGCAAATTCCATTTGATTGTACTTCTTGTCATATGAACGAAGTTGGTACAGGAATGAATAAGAAATATCCAAACTCAGATGGCACTACCGGTAAGGTTACAACAATTGGTGGTCATACACTGGTTCCAAACGAAGAGGTATGTGCCAAATGCCACAAATCGGATCATCTTGTTTCCACCGCGAATGCAGTTGACGGTTTACTTATGCAATTGGCAAATCGTTTAGTTGCTCATAAATTGTTTAAACCTTCTCTTTCGGGTACAACGGTTGTTCCATTTGATCCGGTTTCAGAAACTGGTACTCCAAGTGCAATTCCTGCTCAGGACTTCTATGGAGCATTATTACCAACAACTCCCGGATCAACATTATACGGCTTAACTTTGGTATCGGCTAACTCCATTGCCGCTGGTCCTACACCTTCAGCCTCTCTCAACCTTACCTATGTAAGTACTGTTACAATGAAAAAGGATGCCGCCACTGATGCTCCTTATCGTAAAGGTTCAAAATGGACCTATGGTGAATTAGGCGCCGCATACAATTTTGGCTTCATTATGAGTGAATTATCACATGGTATTCACAATCCAACATATGCACAGCAGATTTTGCAAAGCTCTATTGATTATTTGGATGGTAAATAATTCAAATATGTAAACGTATAAGAAAAGGCTTCTTTTAGTGAAATTAGAAGCCTTTTTTGTATTAATCTTAAAAATGCATATCATGAAAAAACGTTTAATATTCCTTTTTACTGTTTTGCTTGCAGTATTT
>CAIOOC010000523.1 GCA_903859795.1 uncultured Bacteroidia bacterium | reverse complement strand
TTTACGATGTAGGTTTGGCTGCATTTCTTTCCGGTATAAACGAACCATACCAGCTTTATACCAGTCCGTTAAAAGGTCCTTTGTTCGAAAATATGGTAGTCATGGAACTGCTCAAAAACAAATACAACCACTTCAAATCGTACCAACTATACCATTACCGGGAATCCAATAATAACGAGGTTGATTTAATTCTTGATTATTCAACGCATCTGGATGCCATAGAGATTAAGTCATCAAAGACTTTTGATAATAGCTTTTTCAAGGGACTGAACCACATCAGAGCTATTTTGCCTCTGAAAGTTAGAAGTACAACTGTTTGCTATTCGGGTGACATGGAACAAACGAATGGCAATAACAGACTAATAAATTTTAAAAATATTGCAGTGTTTTACAATTCATAATACAATAAATATGTTGCAGTTCCAACCAACCAATAATTCAAAATAGTGAAGAAATTTAAAAAAGATAATAAGAGTATTGAGTATGCTGCCATGTGTGAAATTGAAGCGGCAAAAAATGCATATGATAATTGTGCGATGGAGGAATGCCTTGAACAAATTGAAAAGGTCTTGAATATTCTGCAAAATGCGGATGACTCAGATTATGAAATTGGGATTGTTGATGTCGGAACCTTGAATATCAAATTTAATGCCCTTGAATGGCTTGGACGATTTGCTGAGGCGGAGGGGATCGCATTTGAAATGGTTAAAACAGCTGATAAGCATCAGGATTTAAAGATGAAGGTTTTTGCCTATAACAAATTAGGTCATGCGTTAAATTTGGTGGGCAAATATGATCAGGCGATGAGCTGGTCGCTTAAATCACTTGAAATCGCCAAAAGCTTAAACGACGACGATGGCCTTTCTGAATGTTACAATAATCTGGGAATTTCAACGGATTCAATTGGGAAATATGATGAAGCTGTGGACTGGTACATGAGCTCAATTGAAATATCCAAAAAGTTAAAAGACATCCCTAATCTTGCTGGGCAATACAATAATATGGGAAGCCTAAAGCGATTAATGGGCAACTATGATGAGGCACTGGATTGGCACTTGAAATCACTTGAAATCAGCACTGGTTTAAATGACCAAGTCGGCCAGGGCAATTGCTATAATTTTCTCGGAAATGTTAATGATTCTATGGGCAACTATGAAGAAGCAATTGTTTTTTATTTGAAATCTCTCGAAATAAGAGAGAGTCTGGATGATCAGGCGGGCATTGCAATGTGCTACAATAATCTGGGAATTTCAAAAAAGGAAACCGGTAAATATAAAGAAGCCATTGTTTACTATCAGAAATCATTTGAGATCATAAAAGATCTAAATGATGATTTGAGCCTGGCCAGATATTATCTTAATCTTGGAAATGTAAAGAGATCAATAGGCAAATATCATGAGTCTATTGATTTATATATTAGATCATTGGAGATCTATGCAAGATTAAATAGCAGCGTTGACATTGCCAAATGCTATAATAACGTGGGTATTGCGAAGGAATTAATGGGCAAATATGAAGAAGCCCTTGACTGGAGCAAGAAATCACTTGAAATTTATTCGAGCTTAAACGATAGTCTGCTCCTTGACTGGTGTTATGACACGCTGGCTAATATAAAGAAATCCATTGGTGAATACGACAAAGCCCTGGAATGGTGCCAAAAAGCACTTGAGATCTATTTAAGAATCAATAATAGTGAAGGTCTTGCAAATTGCTATAATAACTTTGGAAATATAACAGTATTAATGGGTAAATATTCTGAGGCTGTTGAATGGCAGTTTAAATCGATTGAAATTTTTAAAAGAATAAATAACAGTATTGCACTAGCTGGTTGCTATAACAGCCTTGGGATTGCATATACCTCGTCAGGCAAATTGGCGGAAGCAATGGATATTTATTTTCAAGGATTGGAGCTTCTGGAAAACACAGACGAACTAAGAATCAAAGGATTACTATATGTCAGCATTGCAGAAAATTACAGCAAGATGAATGATCTAAGCCTGGCACTTTCATACTACGAAAAGGCCAAACCTATTTTTGTAAATATTGACAATATTCAGCAACTGGCTAAAATAAATGAATGTATTGAAGGACTTAAAAATGGTTATGTCAATGATTAATAGAAAGGGAAGATATTTTAGAAATTCCGACTTACCATGCTAAATAGAAATAAATACATTTTAATTTGATTCTCATGGCAGAAGCAGCATACAATCTGGTAATCGTAAAAGGAGCCAGAAATGATCTGGATAATTTTGAGAGGCAAGCTTACAAAAACGAAAGTCAGGCTTTTTGTTTAGAAAAACTATTCCCGTTACCGCGATACTTGGAAAAAGATATTTATTCCGGCTTGAATTTGTCTGATGAAGCCGAAGCATACAGGCATGTTATTTACGGATGCCGATGGTCGGGGTTTGGAGTTTTGATCAGAAAAACCGATACTTTTGTTGAATATTATTTTAATACCAAAAACTACAAAGCAAATCTCGATTATATTGCATTTAAGTTTAAGGAGCTGAAATTTACCCAGGTATTTATTGAAACCGTGGAAGAGAGGTTTGGTATTATTGAGTACAAAAATGGAATGCCTGTTGATGATACAAATCCTTATTTTCACGAACTACATCTTGTAAGCTTATTTGCAATTAATTGGGAAATAAATTGCCGGATAGATACATACCTGTACATTGCAGAGATATATCATAAAATTCTGTACATCAAAAAACACAACCCTGGGGATTTTAAGAAAATCTGTACCGAATCCAATAAGGATGAAATCCGATTTTTCTCACTGATCGATAAAACTAAATATTTGAATAAAAATGGAAGTTTTTATGATTCGTTGTTTGAGATTGAAATGGATTTAGAAAGACGTGAGTTGTTTTATGCCCGCTATATGATCTCGTACAATTTTAAGACAAACAGCGTAGATGACTTAAAAACCTTTGTACAAAGCAATTTTTTATCACCTGAAAAAAAAGCCCTTTATATTGAGCGATTAAATGGCATCCAACCTGTCAATGATTTACGGGCGGATGTAAAATGGAATCACGAAGATTGGGATTGGTGGGACTCTCTGGACAGAACCTGGCAGGAGGAATTAATAACCAATTTGCTGCGGTCTCCTGCTTATGCGGGGAAACGGATTTCAATTAAAAAAATTACCGGGCAGATTGGAAAAGCCAATAGTGTGTCGAATGACATAATTGCCAAAATTGCAAACCTCGAAGAATTAGATATTTCAACTAGAGTGCTTTACGATCTGACGCCCCTGGTATATATGAAGAATATTCAGGATTTCCATTTACAAAGGGTTAATTTCACACATGAGTATCGTGGGTTTTACATTGAAATGTACCCAAAGCAGCTTCGATCGAAAGTAAAAAGTTTAGAAATTTTTAATCTGCCTTTGTATTCTCATGATTTATCATCATTGGAAGAATTCGTTAATTTGGAGTACTTAGGTATCCAGGATTGTTGGGTTGGTGATCTAAATGGTATTCAAAAGTTGACGAAACTTAAAACCCTCAATGCAGATCAGGGAAATTCGTATTCCGATCTAAATCCATTGCGCGGACTCAATTTGGTAGAGTTCAATATGCAATTTTCAAATGTAATTGATATTAGTCCGCTAATTGATGTACCTTCCATCGAAGTGCTCGATCTCTGGCATACATACCTTAACGATCTGACGCCTTTGCTTTATCTGCCAAATTTGAAACGTGTTACACTCCCTGATGAACACATCATTGAGGAGCTGATTATTGACAGACAAAGGAATACTGTATCTGTTCGTATTAATTATAATGAAAAGAATTTAATTGTCTTAGTTGGAAGTTTAGAAGCGTATCTGAAAGCAAAATATAACACATTAGATGACGGAAGGATTGTTATTCAAGTTTTACCAACTAATAATAGTATTACCAACGCAAAGACTGAAGACGAAGAAAATAATGATGAATTTGGCTCCCGAGGGGACGATGACCTTCCATTTTAGTGGTTTTTTACTGGCAACCAAAATTAATTGCAGCCTTGAAATAATAATCAGGATATTTCCTGAAATTTCTTCCTGAACTATAATCTTACAAATTTTTTATAGATTTTTTTTCCAAGAGTCAAGGCTGTTCATCGACATGTTTTCCAAGTATCCACATTATATCGTCGGATTGTCGTGTGTCCAAGAGTCGATATCCCTTTTTATTTTCTATTAAGTAGAGACAAATCTAATCCGGCAGTTGTTTTGGACAATGATTAAGAGTCTCGTCCCCTATCTCATTCTAAAATCTCTTTCTATTTTCATTTACGGTTAATTAAAATTAGTCCGTCAAGTCCTAAACTAACTTCGCTAAATTCAGAGTTTACTATCGGCTGGTTAATAAAATCTTCGTCATACAAATCATTCAATAATAGTTCAGTAGGTTCCATACTCAATAATCTCTTATCAAATCCAAAAAATAGGTTGGGAACTCCAACAGGCGTCGTCAAAAACTCATATTTTCCATAATCAAAAGAATTATTGAAGTTTTGTCTGTTTTCTTTAAAGAAGGAATAATACTGTGATATTGCTAACTCCTCATTTAAATTAATATCAATTCCGGTTCCATCATTTTCAGGATCAATAATTATTCCTCGAATGGGAACGGACGATAAGTCAAAATAGCACGCTGATCTTGTCTTTGGGGCTACTCCATTGTATGTTGTAACTTGTGATACTTGATTTATTGCATGTTGCATTACTCCCAAGTCATAACCGCAGGAATAGCCTTTAGCTTCGAAAATGTGAGAAACGTTAGCTCGCGTTATCCCAATAAGATCAGGTCGCCGTGCCGTTTTCTTTGTCTTACCAACTATGATTTTTGAGGGTGCAAAGCCCCTTGATTTTATATTAATTAAGCTAATATAATCATCAACATGAAATAGCCATTTTGTTTTGAAATGTCTTTCTGAATATAATTTTGTAAACCCTTGTCCGAAGTAGTAAGAAATTGTTACTTTTTCGCTTTGATTAAGGTTAAAAAATCTGTCTTGCAAAACCAGGTTTCCGTTGTCAATTTTCGAGAATGCTAAAGCCTTGCAAATAAGCTCTGCTATTCTGAATATTCCTAAATTAAAAATATCAGTCCAACTGCCCTGACCGACCGTTAAAATTCCTCTTGCAAGGTCAATCGGCTTTATGTCTTGTTTTTTAAGGCCATTAAGGTGAATAAATGGCGGCGGATAGTTTGATATTTGTAAATCAATCATTATTTGTTTTTTTAGTCTATATTTAATTTTAATTGTCCGATATGGTTGCAGATAACACTTTTATTCCTACAAATGCTTTTGACAACATAGACTACCAAGCCTACCTAA
>CAIOOC010000522.1 GCA_903859795.1 uncultured Bacteroidia bacterium | reverse complement strand
GAGACCTTTGCCTGTTTTCTTTCGTCCCGTCCGGGACGATCCTTCACCTCCTTTGTTCCCGTTTCTACCGACCGCTAATCCCTGGCGGGATTGAAAAAATATTTCATCATCCGAATTGACCGACTGCTGTGGAAAATTGTGCCGTCAGGCACTTTCGGTCGGTAAAAGAGACCTTTGCCTGTTTTCTTTCGTCCCGTCCGGGACGATCCTTCACCTCCTTTGTTCCCGTTTCTACCGACCGCTAATCCCTGGCGGGATTGAGAATCAAGTTTTAAACAGTCTCTTATTCTATGCTTTTATAAAATCTGGTGAACTTGTCAGTATGAGGACTCGTTGATGAATTTTTGTGGAAATGATGAAATTAAGATTGACGAAACAATCTCTCTGTTGTAGCATTGAGTAGCCGTATTATTCATTTATTTCAGAATTGCGATTTAGAACACAAAAAAACGATTCTGATTCAGAAGTTTCAGGATATTATGGGGAGCAACACCGTTATCTTTGTCCCTTTTCCGATCTGTGAAAGAAGTTCCATATTGCCATTATGATTTTTTATGATCTGCCTTGTGAGTGGAAGTCCGATCCCGTATCCCGAGACTGAAATGGCATTGGCTCCGCGATAAAAGGGTTCAAAAACCTTTTGGAGATCATTTTCCGAAATACCGATACCTCCATCTTCAAATATGATCTCAATCGATTGCCTGAAGTGATGAAGCCTGACATTAACAGTATGATCATCAGAGTATTTACATCCATTTTCCATGAGGTTAGAGACGGCGACTTTGAGTAAATATTCATCTCCTACCACCACCATCTGATCCGAATCGATTAAGGAATTACCTAAGGAGATATTAATTTGGTAGTTGGTGTTATACTTCTTTATCTCCTCCCGGGCGAGCCAGAGAATCTCATCTATCCTTATCCTGTTATTTAAACTCATTGGATTCTCGGCGCTTGTGCGGGCAATCAATAACAACCTGTTTGAGAGGTCAATCAACGATTTAATGTCATCGAGAACAGATTGCAATTCAGTTTTATATTCTTCAGCCGATCGGTCTTTCATCATTAGAACTTCCAGCTGCCCGTTTATGGAAGTTAAGGGAGTCCTTAACTCATGAGAAGCATTGGCAATAAAGTTTTTTTGGGTAGCAAAAGACGCCTCAAGACGTTCAAGCATCTTATTAAAAGTTTTTGCGAGTCGGCCGATTTCGTCGGTCTCATTTCCCTCAAAAACCCGTAAATTAAGGCTGGTAATAGAAATCTCTTCAACCTTTTTGACTACATCTGAAATCGGCTTAATTGCTCTTCCAGAATAAAACCAGCCTACAATAAAAAACAGGAGGAAACTTAAACAACATACAAAAACCAAAATTATCTTTAACTCATTAAGATGAGCAGCCCCTTCGGAATTTATTGCAGCACCAAAAATCACGAACCTGTCAAAATTGGTGAAATACAAGGTCCCGGCAACATCGTACAAATCCTCCCTGAAATTTACCTTGTCTCCCGATTTGACCCGGTCCAGGATAGGTTGGCTTATTTTTATTGCCCCAAACTCATCTGAATTATAGACAATATCATTCTTGAAATTTAAAATTATAATCTTTTCCTTCTGAAGGTTAACGGGATTATCCTTTTCAATTTTTCGGACAACCTTTGCGTCGACTTCATATTCCTTAAACAATAAATTAGCAGTACCCAGCGATTTATCTCTGAGCCTGTTATAAAAGTCATCATTAAGGAAGCGGGCGGCAGTAAAATAGATTGTAAATGATGCAAATATCATGATTACAACCCCCGACAGGACAAACTGCAATGTTAATCTGGTTCTTATCTGCATTCTAAAAATCTCCAAAAACATATCCAAATCCAACCTTGGTATGGATCAATACTTTATCATGTCCCTTATCTATTTTCTTCCGCAAGAAGTTAACGTAAACATCAACAACATTTGTTCCAAAATCAAAGCTTATGTCCCAGACTTTTTCGGCAATGTCGTTTCGGGACAGTACCCGTCCGCTATTTCTCATGAAGTATTCGAGCAGTGAAAACTCTTTGGCTGTCAGTTCAATATTCGAACATCCCCTACGGGCGACCTTTTTATCAAGATCAAGTTCCAAATCTCCGATTGTAAGCTTGTCCATCGGAGCATTGGAATGATTAGCCTGTTTAAGCAAAGCCCTTACCCTACAAAGGAGTTCCCTGAATTCAAATGGTTTAACGAGATAATCATCAGTACCGGCATCAAATCCGGTAATTTTATCGTCAGTGGTTCCAAGAGCTGAAAGCATCAGCACAGGAACATTTGAATTCAATTTTTTAAGTCGTTTACACAGATCCAGACCGTTAATACCCGGTATAAGAATATCCAGAATAAAAAGGTTATATTTATAGTGCTGAGCAAGCTTCTCCGCCGACAAACCGTCATGGACTATTTCAGCCTCATAATGATTTTCCTCAAGCCCCTTTTGTATAAAGGAAGCTACCTTCGGTTCATCTTCGACAATCAATATTTTCATGCGGATATAATTTGTTTTTTAAGGGTCGCATGGGTTAGCCATATTGAAATATTCATTTCTGTTGGTAATATTCTGAACATGGCTATTTCATAGTTTAAATTTAAAAAAAAATTGATACTTTACCTGTTTTCAAACAAAATTAGCGACTCATTATTTCTGCCAAGAAGTACCAGATTCCTGTGCTTTGAATTCTTAATCATTGCCAGGTCTCTTGCTTCACCCCTGTAAAAGAAACCGGAAATAGCAGGTGATATATATTCAAGATTATGAGAATGAGACCCTTTATAATAAACACCATAATTCGCGTCGTAACGGCCAAGTTCAGGTTTTAAGCCAAATAAATTGCCAGCCAACAGAATATCCTTCCAACCGTCTTTGTCGAAGTCATCGGCGAGGATCGCATAAACCGGGGAAAGCTGCGCCTCGGTGGGCAAAGGCTGCCTGGAAAATTGGCCCTTTCCTTTGTTGATGAACATGCAGGACCGGAACTCATAGGCATATTTTACTGTTGCCGTTTCCAATTGAGCCTTATCGAATATCTCTTCAATGGTCTTTGCTGCATAGTCGACATGTTTTAAAAATTTCTTCTTTAACATGGGTATTTGGGCCACCATATCATTTTTCAGGATATAAGGATAGCTTTTACCGTCGCTTTTGAAATAGGTCAGTAGGCATTCGGGGATTCCGTTGTTATCAAAGTCATTCAAATACAATTTGGCCGGATGCAAACTGTCTGCCCTGATCTTTGTGTTAAGCCCCAGGTTACCTGCTATCAGGTCAAGTTTGCCGTCATTGTCCAAATCAACCGCTTTTATGCAATTCCACCAGCCACTGGTATAGGCAAATTGCTGGTTTAATGCAGGTGCCAGGTTCAGCTTTCCATTTTCATTCCTAAAGACAGTTATCGGCATCCATTCGCCCGCAACAACCAGTTCCATCTTACCATCATTGTCAATATCAGCCCAGACGGCATCTGTGACCATTCCAATATTTTGCAAACCGGGTGCTGATTCAGCAGTAATATCCTTAAAAACTCCTTTGTCATTTCTGAGGAGATAGCTTCTTGGACTAACCCCGTATTGCCCGGGAATACTCCTTCCTCCGATGAAAATATCCGGATAGCCATCATCGTTGAAATCTAAAATTTTCACACACGAGGCATTAACGCTGATTGAGGGTAAAAACTTATCATTACGTTCAAATATGCCCTTACCATTATTTAAATATAAACGCGGCTGCAACATATTGCTACCAATCTTGTTTTGATTGCCTCCACTAACGATTACAAGATCCTGATCACCATCGTTATCCGCATCAAGGAAGGCCATCCCTGCGTCTTCAAAACCCTCGTCTTGCGAAAATGACTTTTGAGGCAGAAGTTGCCTGAATGTTCCTCCAGCAGTCTGAAGGTATACTTTTGTAGTATCGTGCTTCGCAGAACCAATTACAAAATCTTCCAGCCCGTCTCCGTTAATATCGGCAACTGCTATCTTAGGTCCCTCGGTGGAAAGCATATGAGGAATAAGCCGCTCTAAATTAAAATCAACAAAATCATTCTCAATATGTCTGATATCACCGGTGATTGTTTTTGAGGTTACTTCTCTGAATATTGGGCTTCCCTTTTTCGGCCTTATGCAGAATTTCTCATTTGCATCTGCTTGCTTTAACACTAATTCTTTCTGAACCGGAATATTATTAAGATGTTCTGAGTGATCATCAGGCCAATTGACAACCAATGAGTCAACCTTACTGATACTGTCAAGTCCAAAAGTAAGAACGGGCTCGACACACGATTGAAAACCGCGGGTAGGATAATTTTCGAGGGTCTGCATCATTCCACCGGCATATATCGTAACGGAGGCGCCAATCCCATAGGAGTTCAACCCCTTCCCCTTTAATATAACCCGAAGAAAGTTCTTGTGAAATTTCTCAGTCGTATTGTTCCTATATACAAAGCATTGACCATTAAGGTTATTGACAACAAGATCCAGATCTCCGTCTCTGTCCAGATCGGCATAGGAGGCTCCATTGCTAAAACCCGGTTCGCCAAGACCCAGATTATAAGAATCATTCTTAAACTTCAGATTGTGCTGATTTACAAAAGCGTAATTAGGAATAGGTTTAGAAAGGGACATTTTATCCAACAATTGAAGTTTCGAGACCGAAATCCCTCTCATAAAATTGTTCATATCGGAACCTGCGATAAAATCTGCATAATCCAGATCAGTCATATCAAGATAAATTCCATTGCATACCACTATATCTTTCCAACCATCATTATTCAGATCAAAGATCAGGGAACCAAAACTCCAGTCAGTAGCGTTGACACCTGAATATTGTGCAATTTCGCTGAATGTATCATCCCCATTATTCAGATGAAGCATATTACTTGCCAGTTGATGGTGATACCCCTTCTGCCACCGTCTGCGATAAACATCGTATTCATCGAAGCGTGTATTTTTCTTTAGCCGGTAATCGTCCTCAGGGAGCATGTCTGTTGTAAAAATATCGGCACGTCCATCATTGTTGATATCGGCAATGTCTCCACCCATACTCGCCTGTGACATATGACCCAGACAGCTGTCACTCCGTTCAATAAACGTACCGTTCCGTTGATTTATGTAAACGTAATCCTTCTCAAAGAAATCGTTGCTGACATAAATATCGGGCCAATTGTCACCGTTTAAATCGGCAACCATTACCCCCATTCCAAAGCCAAAAGAAGCTCCGAATATACCGGCAGAATCTGTTACATCGGTAAATACTCCATTATCATTCCGAAATAGTTTATCTCCTGTTCTTCTATTTCTGAAATTTCTCATCGATGAGTCAGGATAGGCATTGGTGCTCACAGTTGAATCATAGCCAATTAAAAAAACATCGAGATCTCCGTCGTGGTCGTAATCGAAAAATACTGCCTGGGTGCTGTACCCTCCGATATTTTCGAGGTGATATTTTTCGGCCTCTTCTTTAAAGGTCAGGTTGCCCTGATTGATGTATAAGGCGTTCTTCCTTTTATCTCCTTTAATATTTCCTGAAGCGCAAACATAAATATCCAATAACCCGTCACCGTTAACATCGGCCATTGTAACACCCGTACTCCATTTTTGATTTTTAACAATACCTGCCTTATCCGTAATATCCACAAAATGGAAATTCCCTTTGTTTAAAAACAACCTATTTTTCCCCTGGTTAGAGGTCATAAAAATATCGGGTAATCCATCATTATTGATATCCCCGATAGCCACACCGCCGCCATTATAAATATTCATATAGGTGGCCTCATTAAAAACGGAGTCTTCCTTTATGTCGTTACGGAATTCAATGCCACAATCGGCAGGCGACAATGTTGTAAACAATGGATTTTGCGGAGATGTGTACCCGCCATGTTTACAGCTTAGCGCTGCAAAAAGGACAGGTAAAAACAGAATGGTTTTCCGGATCATAAATATAATAGTGAATTTACTAAATAATTTAATGTGGTCAGATAATTATCGTCCGTTCAGTTTAAAGCATTTTAATTTTCCTGAATTGACCGCCGCCAATAAGCAAGTAGAATTTTTGATCCGGATGAAAGCTGTTGACCTCGCATCTCCTGAAATGGAAATACCGCTAACAGTTTCAGATACAGGGAGAAATCCGCCCTTGCCATCTCCTTTCAGCAAAAGGCCATTGGACGCATCATACCTTCCTGTCATATAATCGGGACTGAAGTAATTTCCGACGATTAATGCATCAAGCTTACCGTCACCATCAAAGTCACCAACCTGAACCGACTGAATAGCCGAGAACTGGGCCCGAATGGGCAGTTGTGTTATCTCAAATTTTCCATTTCCCTTATTCTCGAGGTAAACTGAAGCAAAATTCGTAGCCGTAAGATGCAGTGCATTTTTTACAATATCTTGTGGAAATATCTGGCTAAAATCAGCATTTGCAAATTTCTCGTATGTATCATACTTGTTTTTCATCGATGGTAATTCCAATGCTATCTGATCCCTGTCTGCTACGGTATATTCCTTCCCGTTCAGATAGTACGAGAGTATAGATTCTTTTGTTCCATTCCCATCGAAATCCCTGGTATAGACAGAGTAAGGGGTTTGCTGGGAGACATTGAATTTATTATTCAGACCCAGGTTCCCAACAATATAATCTATTTTACCGTCATTGTTAAAATCTCCCTCAGCTATACTAAACCACCAGCCTGCTGAAGAATCTATCAATGGATTATTCTGCCATTTTTTTAATGTGCCATGGTCATTTTTAAAAAATGTTACTGGCATCCACTCTCCGGTCACGATCAGATCTTTCCACCCGTCATTATCAAAATCGGACCAGATAGCTGAAGTAACCAATCCAATATTCATTAATTCAGGACATGCCACAGCGGTTACGTCACGAAACTTCCCTTTACCATTATTTTGAAGCAGATAAGAACGGGGGGCCACCGGATAACTCCCCGGAACAACCCTTCCTCCGACAAAAAGATCGATCGCTCCGTCCTTATTATAATCACAAGGAACAACACACGAACCACTGGAACTCTCTTTTGGCAAAGCTTCGATATCGCGTTTAAAATTTCCTTTCCCGTCATTGATGTACAATCGGTCCTGGTATGACGCCGAATTTGGTTTGAATTCATTGCCTCCGCTAACTACATACAAATCGGGATTCTTATCACCGTTGGCATCAAAAAAAACTCCACCGACATCTTCAAATAATGAGTCTGCCATATTCTTCACACTAAAACTTCCATTAGCCTTTTGCAGAAACAATTTTCCGGGAATATCAACCGGACCACCAATCCAAAAGTCTTCCAACCCATTCCTATCAATATCACCGACGGCGATACAAGGGCCTTCACGCGAAAAACGATGAGGAAGAAGTGGCTCATAATCGAACTCTTCGAACGTGTTTTCGGTATGTTTAAAATTAATTCCCGAGATATCTGTAATATCAGTAAACACTGTTGCAGGGCTGCAAATTTTGGCGTTACCAGTGGTTGAAGTTCTCCCCTGCTTTGAAAGGCCTGGTTTACCTGAACTTTCTTTTCCCCAAATTGCGTCGTTGTATTTAAGTGATATTAACTGATTACATTTCAGATTGACAAGCTGTTGCTCTTTTCCGTCAAGCCACACGATTTTAAGAATATCGATAATACTGTCTTTACCAAGGCCAAAATGTTCAATTGGATCCTGAGATGATTGAAATCCCCTGACAGGATTGTGCTCAAGAAACTGTTTTTTGCCCTTGCAATCAATACTTATTTTTGACCCAATCGCAAATGGACCATCCAACTTTATCCTGATATAATTATTTGCAAGAAGTGTGTTGCAATTATTTCTGTAAATCGAAGGGTAGTCATTGATGTTATTTGTAACAAGATCCAAATCGCCATCATTATCAAGATCTGCATAGACAGCACCGTTGTGGAACCCGGTATTCACCATTCCCCAATCTTTTGACTGATCGCTGAACAGGAGATTACCCTGATTCTTAAAAAGAAAATTGTTTTTTTCAACTGGCTTTAAAGTTCCGATTTTCCCCAGTACGACCTTTTTCAGAGAGGCATAATCCCTGAAATTTCTAATCGCCTCACTCCTGAAGGCAATAAAATCATTGTTAGTAATATCCAAAGGAATTCCATTGGATATGAACAGATCTTTCCACCCATCGTTATCAAAATCAGCAAACAGGGGACCCCAGCTCCAGTCTGTCATAGATATGCCAGCAAGTTGGCCGATCTCTGCGAAACTGAACTGCCCCTTTGCGTCGGGGCCATTGTTCAACTGAAGCATATTTCTGGGATACTGGGGGGAATATCCCAGAGACAATGAATAATTAAACCTGTCGTTGTTCATCGCAGTATTCATCATCTTTTGGCGCTGGTTGGAATCGGGGAGCATATCCAAAGACACAATATCGGGATACGAGTCATTGTTGTAATCAGCTATGTCGCAACCCATTGAAAAGCGTGAAGTATGCCTTACATATTTATTCAGGCTTTCAGTAAATGTACCATCCCTGTTGTTCATATAGAGCACGTCATCAAAACTAAAATCATTTGTAATATAAATATCGGGCCAACCATCCTGGTTAATATCACTGATGCATATTCCCAGTCCATACCCTTTTTCAGTTATACCAGCTAATGTTGATACGTTTGTAAAATGTCCGTTATCATTGCGGTACAGTCTGGCACATTCAGGCGCCCGGATCCTGCCGTCCTTTGGCATCGGATAATTCGGGTTCGTTTTATCCTGGGTATGATT
>CAIOOC010000521.1 GCA_903859795.1 uncultured Bacteroidia bacterium | reverse complement strand
CGTCAGGTAAAAAATGAGACGTTGATTTGATTGGAAGCGGAATCCGTGCTAACCAGATATCTTCTTTATGAACGCTGTATATCAGCCATACTGCGGATGAATCGGCCCGGGAATGATCGGTGGACCATTCCGCGATACCCCGAACATATTGATATCCAAAATCCTTGTATTTTCCCGGATAGCGAAGAGGCGGAAATTCGCCATGTACTACCCGCATATCTCTGAAATTGATTCCGTCAGCACCATTTACCATGACCAGGGGAAACCTTTTGACCTGTTTGGGATCCGGATTATAGGCCAGTAAATAATTGTTGCCGGATGTTCGTTGGCCCCAAACTTTGGCAGCCCCGGCAATCAACGTGGGTGGAACATGTGGTTCAGACCAGCTTTTACCTTCATCGGCTGAGGTTGTAACAAAACCCATTTTTGAAATTCCTACCCATTTCTGATCCTTCCTCTGATAAAAACAGAAGGCTTTTCCAAAAGGATAAAACCCTTTGTATTTGGGCGTTTTTAAATGCCAGCTCATTTTTCTTTTACCCAAAAATACTCCGTAATCCTGCTGCTCCAAAAGCATATTCCTGGCTACAGCCTCCCGACACGCGTTCACAAATCCGGTATCTGATGACAATTCAAAAGATAGAGGCATTTTTTCTATGGGTTGGACCAGTGTGAAAACGGAGCCAAGACGATGGTCCGGAAAAATTTCCCGGACTAACAGTATAGATTTTAAATCTTCGGTTACAATGCCATCACCCAGTCTTGCGGCACAAAATGCGAGCATTCTGTCGTTTTTTGTATGATAAAAATAAAAACGGCAAGCCCAGGCTAACTCCCGGGGAAATAAATCTGCCGGTTTAGACCATTCAATCCCGTCTGCCGAAGTAGCATAAACAACCTTTGATGGTGGAACATCTTCATCTTTTTGGGTCATATTCCATGCGGCGTAAAGTCTTCCCCTCCATTCAGCCAGATCCATGTGGTGGGCGTAGGTCCATCCGTCATCATCAGAAATTTCAGCAGCGTCACTTGTCGTGCGAAGCAGTTGAAGATTAAGAACGCCAGGCACGGGGAGAAGTCCCCCATCGGGGCGTTCAAGATTTAAATGTTGCTGTTCATTTCCAATGACCTGAATAACGGTATCAGCTGAAACCATAGGAGACCCCTGCTGATTTATAATCAAGTTCGGTTGTTGCAGACAAGAACATATACCAACAGTTGATAAAAGCGAATATGCCAAGAAAATGACCAGTTTTCTATATAAATTCATTAACTATTTATTCTTTTTTAAAAGCCTGACAGGGCCTATTAAACCCGATTTAAGCAGTTCAGAGTCTTTTTTATAATATTTAAAGGTGGTAAAAGTTAACCTTCCAGATGTCCGGGGTTGATTTTTCTCGAGCCACTCAGGCCATTTGTTGTCTTTGATACCATCATCGGGAAACTTTTCGTCTCCGATTAAACGGTTTGGCCAAAGATTGGCAACCTCAATATCAATCTGGTTAATTCCTGGGATTACAGCATCGTTTATATTAACCTGGTAAGGAGCTGTCCATACAATACCTGTCTCTTTCCCGTTTATACGAACTCGGGCCATATTATAAAGCTCGCCGAGATCCAAATAAAGATCGGTTCTCTTATCCGCGATTAACTCATTTGTTATTTTAAATGTATTATGGTAACTTGCTATACCCGAATAATATTTAATTCCTTCAATAGAATTTTTTGACCAGTCTGTCAGGTTATCAAAAACAATACTTTCAGGACCTCCCCAACGCGGGTTAAAACGGACGTTCCAGGGACCATTTAATTCGGATAGCACTTTAGGTTCGGAATAGTTTTTTGTTGCTGTTGTTCCAATGGTTTTTGTTGTTCTGTTGAATAGGATAAAAAAGCTTTGGTTGGATTCAAAATGAAGGGGTATCTCTGTTTGTCCATTCAACCTTTTGAATTCAGTCAGAGAGCGGACTTCTCCGGTCATTGGGTCCCATAATTCCGGTGTCCCCTGGTGGATTCGGAAAGTTGCCACCGGATCAATTACCTGATTTGTGGTGTTCGAAACAAAATAGAGTTCACCCGAATCCAGGGTATGATGTGTATAGCGGACCGGACCTGTCGATAAAAAGTCAGGCAAGACCTTCATGTTTTTCAATATTTCAACTGTAGGTTCAAAGTTTGGATAAAGTTCAGGATATTTTATATTCGAAAATTTTCCACCCCATATTATTTTACCTTTCCCTTTAATGATTTCGGTAACTACTTCCGGAGCAACGAATTTTCCCCAAAGCATCAAAGCTTTTAATGCAACTTCCTGATCGCAATCGGGATAATTTACAAGGCTGGGTGATTTAAGAGGAGGATTACCAATAATGGTGGCACCAGCCATAACCAAAGATTCAATTTTATTCAACATCGCGGGAGTCATTGTTACTGAGGCTGGCAAAACAAGCAATTGGTAGGATGCACCTGATGGAAACACAATATGGTTGTCTTTAACACTTGCAGTCTGCAGGAGTGAAGGAGAGCACCCGTCAAAATTGTATTCTCTGCGGTCGGGAAGGAACTCATCGCCTGTTAATGCAGATGAAGGAGCCTTGAAAACATGAGGAGCACCTTCAGGTGTTAAATAAAGGATATCTGCCACTGTTCTACCCTGTTGCAAAGTATACGAGCATCTTGTGATATACCGGTGATAACCTTCTGCCATTGGCCACCAGGTTTGACTCCTGTCCCAATGAACCCCATAAGGTCCCATCGTCATCCCGGGTTTCAGATTATCGTTCAGAAACTGATGTTGGAATGTGTGGTAAACAAACTTATTGATTCCGGTGGCAAAGGCCCAGTCTCCCTGGTTTTTCATCGATCCGGGGAATTGTCTCCAGGCATCTTCTGCAGCGGTAAAGGCTTCGGCAGCTACAACTGGTGCACCGATGAGATGAGCAATTGATGCTGCCTGGATGCAACTAAAGGAGGAGCTGAATCCATAACCCTTGCTCCAGAATTCGCACATTGGAACATCAGCAACTGCTCCAAGTTCCATGTCGGCCGTCGGATTCATATCGTATGGTTCAATCGAAAAACCCATGTTGTATTTCCGGGCATATTTCTTAAGGTGTTTAGCGTGGTTTTCAATCACCAATTCCTGACCTGTCTGCCGTAAATCCCAAAGGAATCGTTCACTTTTCTCGAGACTCTCGACAACTAATCCAGAGTATACAGGAAAGTAGGGAAGTGGATCATATCCTCGTCTTTTGGTAAACTCCTCCCTGAATTTCGGACTCCAGTTTTGAGCCCCCATCTCCCAGCTGTCCATATGGAGCATTTTGAGTCCACCTTGTTTGTTTTTATCCGGTATTCCTGTTTTTTTAAATAGTTTTCCGGTGAAGTTTGCCATATGTGCGTTGATCGCTGTAGTGTCGAATTTATCTGCTTCGAAACCTACCCCG
>CAIOOC010000520.1 GCA_903859795.1 uncultured Bacteroidia bacterium | reverse complement strand
TGAAGAACCAACTCTAACATCTGCATCGAAACTGACAGCCAGTTTTTCAAAGCAAACAGTTTGAACCCTGCAAAGAGCACAGATAAATAAGCCAAAGAACTTTATTCGGGCCAGATTCATTTTATTCCCGAATATTTGCGATAATGTAGAGAATAAAATGCTATTTTTACTCTCAACCCTGGTGTTCATGTATCCTGGAGTCATTCGTGGTTGTTTTTCTCCTAAGATACTAAATATCAGGGTTTTATGTTGATAATCTAGTGAAAGTTATCACCAAGTTATCAACATATATCATTCAATATCAGACTATTATAATTTTTGTCATGTACTAAGCGGAATAAATTAAAAAAAATCATGGGGGAAATCATGGGAATCACTGAAATCTGGGGGGCGATTGAAGTGATGGGAATGACATGCAAATACGTGTATATATATATTATATCATTTATCTTGTTGGCGATTTTTTAGCCAACTGAACGCTATGGGTTGGCTAAAAAAGTATGACTTTTGTCATATTCAATTTTGAAATAGTGCGAGTTACAGCGATATATTTTTAGAATTTCTTTTTACTCCGATCAATTTCAATCCGTCTTTCTTCCTCAATAATTTGAATCCATCGCAGTAAAATTTCAAGATCTCTCTCATCTAATTTCTTTGTAAAAATTTGATGTAAATCAAGTGTAAATCTACAATTGCGAGACACTGAAATCATTTTAGTCAATATTGTCCTTGAGTTATTCATATGATCTATTTTTAATTTAAACCAAACTTACGGTTATAATTCAATATATTATAGATCAGTTATATAATAAAAAAAGGCTCCTTTTACAGAGCCTTTCATGTTAGAGAAAATCAACCAAGAAACTTTTTACTTATTAATATAGAGTAAATCAGTAATAAAGTTTAAGTTTTATCTTTTATAAGAAACGCTCCGACAATTAGGTCAGAAGTAAGGAGCGTCGAACTAAAGATGCTATCTTTGGTGAGGAATGTTTAGTACTTTAAATATCGTGATATTGCGTGGATCTGATAAGGACTTCTTTTCTTTTTATATACTCCATCACCTTCGCGATTCAATAAACCTCCACCAGTGTTTCCTTCAATAGTTATGAAGTAACCATCTTTATCAGTAGATTCATAAAAACCTACGTGACCAACCCGTCCAAGATTAGAGAAGTAAAAAGTTACCACATCGCCTGGCATTGGTTTTAATGAATGTGAGTTAGTGTATGTCCATATAATATCTTGTTGTTTAGCATAGTCTGGACTCCAAGCACTCTTAGGATTTGGTATATTACACCAATATAAATTTGAACCAACAAAGGCACCACACCAAGGGTTACCAACTTGAGATCCAACAGTTTTAAGATATAAATCTATTTCGGGACTTCTATTTGGTGCGATTTCCCGAACATTTAATTGAGAGTTGAGACATTGTAACAGATCTTTACGAACCTCTGGATTTTCGGCTCCCCCACCACGGAAAACCAAACCTGCGGTAAGAATGAACACCAATATAAATTTGACTGCGTAATCTAATTTTTTGTCTGATGACAACAAATCAAAATTGTGGTAAAATTCATCATGTAGGTATTTATAGACTTTAGGAAATGATATTCTTAACGCCATATGAGCAGTCCACAGAGCTACCACGAATAATACGATTTTAGAAACTATTGTCTCCATTTGAGAGAAGAAATCAAAGAAGGCACCGTTTGGGAAAGCTACTATTAGTAAGTGATTTATAAACCAGAATAGTAATAGAATTATTGGAATTGCTGTAATTTCTTCTTTGAATGTCTTGAAAAAGTCACTGTCTTGAATAACGGTATAAATTGTCTTTACTTTTGAGAAGAAGCCAATTATAACGTCGATTGTTTTAAGCCACATATCATTTTATTATTTTTTTCTTTTATTAATTTAATCATTTAGTTTGTTCTTTTTTTACCATATCAGATTGAACATCAACTACTAAACTGTGAATTTCGTATAAAGAATAAATAACTGATCCAATAAAAATTAAAATTGAGACTGATAAAATAGCAATGAATAATTTGGGGTTTTTCTTTATCATCTTGAATTCCAATAAGGATTCATCAAGTTCTGATATTTTATCATCAAGTTTTTTAATCTCTGGTAGTCTCGGACAATTCATTATATGTCTAATGTTTGCTGATTGTAATACTTCTACTTTGTCCTCTAATTTGTTTACTCGACCGTTTGTTTTTTTTGTTTGTTCTAATATGTTCTTACTTATTTCTGTTTGTAAAGTGTGGTTATCTTGAATTTTCTGTTCTAAACTATCAATTTTTGATGATAGTAATTCCTTTAAGGTAATCTCATTTATCGCCATTAAATTTTAGGTTGTTTTTTGAAATCTCATTCTTTAGTTCTTGAATTTCAATTTGTTGTTCCTGTATTGCCTTGATGCAAATAGAAACTAATTGTGAATAGTTTACTGATAAAAATTCCTTTGATTCGTCTCCTACCACGAATTGTGGGAATATTTTTTTCAATTCTTGCGCAATCACTCCTGTATGTGTCTTTTTATAAATATAATAGTCAATAGTTAAATCATCATTTCTATTGTAGTTAACTACCCGAATGTCCATTAACTTATTTAAAACTGAATCAGTATTGGTAATATTGTTTTTCATCCTTTCGTCTGAATATGCTGATATCTCACCTGTGGCTACAATGGAACCATAAACGAGCATTGTATATCCACTATTATATGTATTTGCACTTAAAGCTGTTATTCCACTTGTTGTTAATGTATTGATGTAAGTTATTCCACTTAATCCTTTAATTATTCCTGAAGTTCCTGTAGCTGCCAATAATAAGTCAGGTATATTGTTATTTATTTGTGCTATTCCTGAACTACCTGAAGTTCCATTTGTACCTGAACTACCTGAACTACCAGAAGTTCCATTCGTACCAGAACTACCTGAACTACCAGAAGTTCCATTAGTACCTGAACTACCAGATGATCCTGAACTACCTGAAGTTCCATTAGTG
>CAIOOC010000519.1 GCA_903859795.1 uncultured Bacteroidia bacterium | reverse complement strand
CTCGCCATATTTAATGCTATGAAGAACAATTCCCCGGGTTTTCTGTAGCATCTGTTAATGAATAAACAATAATTTAATAACTCGAGACTGGCTTCCATCACTATTCGAACAAAAGATCAGGTATACGCCGGTATTGACCCTTTCTCCACCCCTTCGTTTCCCGTTCCACGTAGCACGCCCTCCATTAGAAGTCGTCTGATAAACCAGATTTCCGATGACATCTGTAATTTTTACTGTCGACTCAATTGTGAGCCCATCAATTGTAATATCTCCATGATATGTTTCCCTGACAGGATTAGGCCAAACGTAGAGGTGGTGATAGGAATTGCTTCCGTCTGTCGCATCCCCAATCAAGGATATCAGACCATGATCTGTTGCGAAAAAAACTTCGCCGTGCTGACCATCAATGGCAATACTGTTAATGTGATTCGAAAAGAGAGGCGAATTTTCTGCATTAAAGTGCTCGATTAATCTGGAACCATCTTCCGAATAGAGATAAACACCAGAATTTGTAGTTCCAAACCATTTACGGTTTCCCCCATCAACAGCTATTGAGGTTATCGTGAGATTCTCAAGTAATGGATGATATAGCCCATCGCCAAGATCGACCGAAGGCTGAACACCATAGAAATCAGTATTTCCAAAAATCGATTCAGGATCCGAGTAAAGCACAGCACCACTTTCAGTACCTGCCCAAAGGTAGCCATTCTGATCTTCTACAACAGAGTTGATCTGGTTAAATCCCTTAATAATAGTTGATTCACTATTTGAAAAACGACTTCGAACCGAGGTCTTTCGATACAGATCGTCATCAGTATTATCCACTGAACTACCGGTATGTAATGCAAATAAATCCGAATTATTGACAATAATCCATTTTGTATCTGTTTTGGTAATAACGATCCCGCCGGCTGAAACAAATTGATTGTCGATTCCTGGATAAGTTAACGATTTTATCGTCCCATCGGCTTTTAAAACATGAAGCTGGTGTTTGACAAGTGGATTTGTTATCCACAAATTACCGGCAGCATCAACTTTTAGTCCTCCGATTTTACAAAGCCCACCAAAAGACTCCAGGGTTGAATTATTAGAATTGTAGAGTTTTGTGAGTTTCTCCCCTTCAAATTCCAATAATCCACTTTCACGGGTTGAGGCCCAATAATGATCCGGATTACCTGATGAAGGAACTACCAAGGTGATATTTTTAAATCCTGATATTTTGGGATCGGTGAATTCATTCAGTGAAAACCAGTGTGAAGCCTGCAACCGGTGTATTTCGGCAGGGATTACAGTTGATTCAGCATCATCACCAGCGGTTGCAACATAAAGATTTGTCCCTGAAATTGTAAGTTTTGCTGCATTATTATCGGCAGGACTCGATGGAACCACCGATATATATG
Source organism: uncultured Bacteroidia bacterium (assembly GCA_903859795.1). GTDB lineage: Bacteria > Bacteroidota > Bacteroidia > Bacteroidales > Prolixibacteraceae > JAAFHB01. The sequence goes on along the minus strand of CAIOOC010000519.1, from coordinate 3,343 downwards.
AACCGTCCGGCGCTTTTCGGATCAATCCGAAGGTATGATCGCCAACCCACACATCGCCTGAAACTGAGATCAGGGCTGAAGTCGGATAAATCCTTGACGTTGTGGGAGAGACATTTCCATAGTTTGTAATCGTGCTGTGACCAATCGCGGTATAACATTCAACCCGGTTATCACAAATAAGTAATAGACCTGAAGAAAATGCTTCTATTTTCCGCACTCCGATGATTTCGGGATAAGCTGTCTGCCAGGATATTCCATTAAAGGAGTAACTCTTGCCATCAGCGTCGCAGGCATAAATAATTTTATTATAACCAGCAATTGAGGTGAAATTCTTTTGCACAACAAGAGGCTGATCCTGCAATACCCAGTTGTGATAGTCCTGCAGATTTGGATTCATTTTTTCAGCTTTAAAGACTCCAGCATCGGTTGCTGCCCAAAAATATTGATCATCAACAGTCAAGTCCTTTACAGCGACCAAGGAAGCTTCCGGACCAATAAGCCATGTTTCGGACACCTCCCACTTTTTCAAATTAATTTTTACAATTCCAAAATCGGCGCTAAGCCATGCAAAGTCACCGTCACAATAAATGCTGTTAATCTGCTTTTTGACCAGAGATGTTTTAAACTTTATATCAGGCAGGTTGACAATTGCATTTCCTGTAAGCAGATCAAGATTTCCATTTGTATAACCAATCAATAATCCATTCCTGGATGCGGACCAGCCAATGGTCGAAATTCCGGAATCGGATAACCCCTCAACACGTGAAACAGTTGTAAAACTATTGTTTGAAAGCTGGTACGAAAAAAGTCCGTTTTCATTCGCAGCATAAATTTTCTGTTCACTTTGGACAACAGCTATTATTTGATAATAAGACAAATGCGAATGCCATTTAATTGCAGGAACGCTAAACCAGAGGAGTAATCCGGTTACAAGACAAAACAACTTTTTTAGTTGTGCGCTCATGCTTATAAATTCACTTATCAATCGCTTTATAACACTATCAACCTTAATATTAAAATATCGGGAGACAATTAAAGAACTTTCAAATATTCAACCAATTTCTCCACTGCACGCCCACGATGGCTTATTCGGTTCTTCTCTACAGCTGGCATCTCAGCAAAGGAGAGGGTATACCCGTCCGGTAAGAAAATCGGATCGTATCCGAATCCATCGTTACCTTGTTTACTTCCAAGTATTTTACCCTGAACAATTCCCTCAAATTGTTTCTCTTTTCCATCGATCACCAGTGAAATGACGCACCTGAAACGTGCTTTACGATTATTTTCACCGGCCATTTTATCCAAAACTTTGAGCATGTTGGCCGATGCACTTCTATCTTCCCCTGCATACCGTGCCGAATAGACTCCCGGCTCATTGAAAAGTGCTTCGATTTCTAGTCCGGTATCGTCAGCAAAGCAATTCATACGGAACTTATCCCAGATATACCACGACTTCTGTGCTGCATTAACTTCGAGTGTTGGACCAGTTTCAGGAATATCATCAAAACATCCGATATCATTCAGACTCAGTAATTCAAAATCAGAAGGCAATATCTGTTTTAGTTCCCTAAGTTTATGATCATTATTTGTTGCAAATACGAGCTTTTTCATTACGGCTGAAGTGTTTTGATGCAAAATTAAACTATCTTGTGATTTATTTTGATAAATCGGTTAAGGACTATGGGAAAGAATATTGAGATCAGGTGTGTAAATTCAAATCGTGATTGTGAATTTCCGCTTGGAATAACTTTAGGTGAGATTGCCAGGCTGCTTTCAGTGAAAAACCCCAGGCCAATTTTAGGTGCGTATGTGAACAATCGGCCAAAACCACTTGATTACGAAATTGTTAAGCCACGCATGGTGGAGTTTATCGATTATACATGTCGCGACGGGCAACGGATGTATCTGCGTACTCTGTCGTTTATTTTGTTTGCAGCAATCAGAAATCTGTGGCCTGAAGTGCGCCTCAAAATTGATCATGCGATTTCCAAAGGTTACTATTGTGAGCTTGAAGAGCTCGATAGGGCCTTTACCGATGAGGATGCATGGTTAATCAGGGATGAAATGCAATCAATAATCAGTCAGGATCTTACTGTAGAACGTAAGATGGTACCAACTGAAATGGCCATCAACCTTTTGGAGGCAAATGGTCTTTCACGCAAGGCGGAACTCTATAGAGGATATGGCAGGTTGTATGCCCCGATATTCATTCTTGGTGAATATGTCAATTTTTTCTATGGCCATATGCTTACTTCAACGGGGTGCATTCGTGATTTTGGTATCGAAAAATATTATGACGGCTTCCTGCTCCGTTTTCCAATACAGTTTAACCCCGATGAACTTGAACCTGCTATCAGACAAGATAAGCTTTTCGGAATTTTCAGAGAACATAAGAAATGGGCTGAGATCCTTGGTGTAGAAGACATACCACGTCTAAACGCGGTGAAGCGTGTTGGACAGCACAGCGACCTGATTAAAATATCGGAAGCTTTGCATGAAAAAAAGATTGCAGAAATTGCCACTGCCATTACAATGCGTAAGGATAAAATAAATATCATCCTGATTGCCGGACCCTCGAGTTCCGGGAAAACAACCTTTAGCCGCAGATTAGGCATTCAGTTGGCGGTTAATGGATTGCATGCTATTGAGGTGTCTGTTGATAATTTCTTCGTGGACCGCCAGCATACCCCTGTAGATGAAGCAGGTAATTATGATTTTGAAGCTCTGGAAGCTATTGATATCTCATATTTCAATGATTTTTTGTTACGGCTAATTGGAGGTGAAGAGGTTGCCGTTCCCCGGTTCGATTTTCAGACCGGGCAACGAAAATTCAACGGGAAGACTATGAAGATGGAGAATAATAATATTTTAATTATCGAGGGAATTCACGGGTTAAATCCCGCGCTAACTCCGATGATCGATTCTGAAAAGACTTACCGGATTTTTGTTTCCGCTCTGACACAGATCTCCATTGACGAACATACCTATATTCCTACGACCGATAACAGGCTCTTGAGGAGGATTATCCGTGACAGTAAATATCGCGGATACGATGCTTATACTACAATCCAACGCTGGCCAAGTGTTCGCCGAGGTGAAGAGAAGCATATTTTCCCTTTCCAGGAAAATGCCGACATCATGTTTAACTCTGCACTTATCTATGAACTTGCAGTAATAAAAAAGTATGCAAGCCCTTTGTTAAAACAGGTGAAGGAAAATACTCCCGAGTATTCAGAAGCAGTTCGTTTGCTGATATTTATCTCTTATTTTGAACCTATTCCGGAGGACGAAATCCCTCCGACATCTGTACTTCGCGAGTTTCTTGGTGGAAGCAGTTTTGTAT
>CAIOOC010000518.1 GCA_903859795.1 uncultured Bacteroidia bacterium | reverse complement strand
CCTTGCAGAATTTAAACCAACCTCCTCAGGTACAGTATATTTTAAACGGATTGGTAGATTTGTTAGTAACCCAGATCCCTTGGTGTAACGATTACCCAATGAAACCGGAAGTTTTCCATTAGCTGCGATTCCGCCAAACAACAGCTGAGCAGCTTTCTCCTGAGCCATACTGGAATTCTGATACGCAATCAAAAGCCCATGGGGATAATCAATTTCCTTAATTTCATTTACGGCATACGGATTTGCAAAGAAAACGAATACTGAACTTTTTAACATTGAAATCTTCATGAGTAATTTCCCAAGATTCTCCGTTACGCCATAAGGGTGAAGGGGGTTTCCCGTTATCAGGTTATTCACCGCGAATTTTGGACGATTCTTACATTCATAAAGCGAATGAACGCCAGTGATCAACAGGTTATAATTACCCAATTTCTTAATCATTTCATTTGCTTCGGCCTCCGTGAAATCATCAGACAGATTGAAATAATCAACCTTTGAATAGTTACCCAACATGCGCTGAAATGGTGTTGTAGTCAGGGAACCAATTGAAAGAGCAGCTATCCGTAAAGTGTCCAATTTCAGAAAGGGGATAAGCTGATTTTTATTCTCAAGAAGAGTAAGTGAAGATTCAATCACCTGTTGCTGAACAAACTGAGCAGCTGAAGAATTCAGATCTGATAAAATACCCTGAATTTTGACCGATTGTTGATGGTTTAATCCTGTAAGAAATTTAGCGGCAAGAACCCTCCTGCACTTAAGGTTTAACTCATCAGTATTAAGCTCTTTATTTACAATTGCTTCCTTTATAGCTTTAAGTGTAAGCTCGGCATCTACAGGAAATTCGATAACATCATTTCCAGCTGCTAAAGCCTTAACATCATTTTTAGCCGGATCGCCATATCCTGTCACGCCACCCATATTCATAGCATCAGTAATTATAAGCCCGTTATAATTCCATTCCTTTCTGATGATTCCTTCTACGACAAGTGGTGACAGGCTGGATGGAGAGTCACTTTTAGGGTCAAGGGCTGGCACCCTTAAATGAGCAGTCATTATTCCACCGATACCTTCAGATGCCAATCTTTTAAAAGGATAAAGCTCAAGGCTGTCAAGTCTTTGCCTGGACACCGGTAAAAGGGGTAAGGTCAGATGAGAATCGTTTCTGGTATCCCCGTGACCGGGATAGTGTTTAGCAACAGCGATTATACCATTTTCCTGTAACCCTTTCATATAAGCGATGCTTTTCAATGTTACCTGGTAACGTGATTCACCAAACGAACGGATTCCGATAATCGGATTTTGCGGTTCAGAATTGATATCGGCAACTGGCCCCAAACTCACCTGAACACCCAGACGTTTTAACTGAGAGGCCATGGCAGCACCGCAATTTCTGATTAGTTGATCATCTTTTACTGCTCCCATTGTAAGATTGTATGGAAACGGCTCGATATCATCGAGACGCATTGCAGGTCCCCACTCTGCATCCATCGCAACAATCAGCGGCGTTTTTGAAATTGACTGGTAATAATTTGTCAGTTCAGCCTGTCTGACAGCTTTCCCTCCAAAGAAAATAATCCCTCCGAAATTATTCCGGCGAATCAGTTCTGCAACGCGAAATTGTCTCTCGAGATCATCTCCGGAAGTAACGTTTATCCAGATCAGCTGGGCGATCCGGTCATCCGGCGTTAGGGCTTTAAAAACAGAATCTACCCACGGGTGATTCAAATACTTATTCAAATTAATCTGTGATTGTGACTGTAAAGGAAGGATTAGAGCAAAGAAAAACCCTAATAAAAGTAATTTATATTTATCCATATGGTAAAGTGGTATAAGCAGTTTATAATCAGACTTGTATTTGAATTTTAAAATATTTTTGCCGTAAAAAGAATTAAGAAGCACCTGACTCACTATACTTTTATAAAAATCTTTTTTTTGTAAAGTATCAGTCCAACAAGCCAAAAGAACACTATATGTGCCAAAGCAAAGAGTAACGAAGAAATTTTCTGATCAGTACAAAGGGGAGCAAACAGATGCTGATAAATCCACGTATACCCGTTAAGAATAGTACCATCACTTTCCTTTACACTTACAAGACGAAGGATAGATTTCACATAAAGCCCTGAAAAAGCAAAGATTGCTAATGGATTCATTCCAAAAACAACAAAGAATGAGGTCCACCGCGACCAACCTTTTATATCAATTATCCAGATCAACAAAGCCAGTGTGAGCAATGACCATCCCGCAGCATAAAGAACGTATGAACTGGTCCACAGCGGCTTATTGATTGGAAACTGAAGTCCCCAGAGAAATCCCGCAATGACTCCTGCAACACCCCACATCACAAGTATCCGGGGCACTTTTGCAGACTCCGTTTGCCTGATTAACCCCCCGGTAAGATACCCAATGATTACAGTGGCTACCGCCGGTATTGTGCTTAAAAGGCCCTCCGGTTCAAAGGGAATCCCAAAACCTTTATACATATGCATCTCCCCCAATATCAGCTTGTCAACCGGAATAACTGCGTTTCCTGCCAACGAGTACGGATCGCCAACACCAAACCATGATAAGATTGCCCAGTATGCCAAAAGTATGGCCGCAGCAGTAACAGGTAACCACTTCCTCGGAACGGCAAGGACAGTCAGAGCACCTAATCCGTAGGCTATTGCAATACGTTGAAGCACGCCTGTAATTCGAAGCTTCGAAAAATCAGTCAAAGCCTGAGGAAAAGCATTCAGAAACAAGCCGATGGCAAAGATCAGCAAAGTCCTTTTCCCTATCCGAAACAACGATTCTTTATTAAGTGAATTATTATATTTCGAGAATGAGAAAAACATCGATACTCCGACTACAAACAAAAAGAATGGGTAAACAAGGTCTGTTGGCGTACATCCATGCCATTTGGAGTGTTCCAGCGGTGCATAAATATGTTCCCAGCTTCCGGGATTGTTTACAGTAATCATGAAGGCGATGGTGATTCCACGAAGGACATCAAGAGCCAGATAACGTTGCGTTGAATTCATATTCTTCCTGAATTAGTATTTACCTTATTAATTCTCATATAATTACAAAAAATACAAAATTCTCCTGACAAAAATAGGTCAGCTGCCAGTTGCCGATTTATGCTGAATCATCAATTCAATCTAATTGGAAAGATAGAACTTTACAGGTTTACTTTCAGTATTTGTTGGACTGATTGCCGTAACCACATACCTGTACCGGTCCGGATCTGTCAATTCATTAAGCAGATAGGTAACTGAATTATCTGAAGTTGACAGAAATATACGCGCAGGTTTTTTAATGTTTATCCGTTGAAATCTGCTGAACTGGTAGATTACAAAAGACTTTGTATTTTCACCTTTATCCCACGAAAATTTTAATCTTCCATCAGAAATTTTTATTAAAGCATTAACCGGATCCTTTGGAATTAAAGGGGTAATTCTATCATTTGCAGGAGTAAGCGCCGGATAGCGGTAATAACGTTCCTGTAACTTCTGATGAACTTCAAGAGGATTTTTCCGCAGAAACTTCGCACT
>CAIOOC010000517.1 GCA_903859795.1 uncultured Bacteroidia bacterium | reverse complement strand
CCATCAAGAACAATTTTATCTGCTGCCAGGGCTGTTCCAGATGCCATAGCACCTAAAACTGTCGCACTTAAAAGGATTTTTTTAAAAATTTTCATGGTGTAAGTCATGATTTAGTTAACAAGATTGAAATAAAATAAAAAGATTTTTTGCTGAAAAACCGGTACTACAAGACTGCCCATCAGCATTTTGAACAGCCTTGTAAACCAGCCACTTAACACAACAACGAAAGAACAACACACAACGTTTAGAACTTTACAAGAGCATCAAGCTGCAACTGGTGAAGCTGCGGATTGACTGCCGGAACAGTTGAATCATTAATATTGCTGTAGTTGTAGTACCTTGCACCGATGGTCAGGTTCTGGACAAGATGATAGGTACCTGCAAGTTCAAAACCTTTGACGTTAACGATGTCAGTTACTTTTCTGTTGGCATCGGTAACCAGTGGGAATACAGAATCTCTCTGGATGCTTGTGTATCTGGCATCAAGCGCCCACTCTCCTACCTTCTTTGCATCACCGAGAGTCACACCGGCAAGCCATGCATTTCTCTGGCTGTTATCAATGCTGGAGTAACTGGCATGATCAGCAGTATTAAGTGCATACTGTCCATAGACCTTCCATGGAAGTGATGGTGTAAGCTGACCGCCAACTTTACCGAAAATCTCAGCAATGTCGTATCCTGAGTGGGCCCAAGAGGTTGGAACACTTGCAGTAGAAGTGGTTGTATTTCCGTCAACAGTGGCGAGATTCTGCAGGTTTCTGTATACATTATACCCGGCACCTAACAGGTAGCTTACATCATTGATTTTACCTGTGTAAGCACCTTGACCAAGGTACATCACTGGTGAGACGACCGTAGAACTTGCTGCTTCGTTTACAAAATAATAGCCGGCAATTAAAACCACTCCATCCTTCTCTTTGCCATTGATATCTTTTCCATACTGCAAGGTCGCACCTTCAATGGTCAGATCAGGGCTATAGACAAGATTGTCTACCCGGATAATGGTATTGGAAACATCTCTCTTACCGATTAACACATTCAGCTTACCGTCCAGACAGTAAGCTTTCGGATGGTAGTTCACAAACTCTTCGTTGAGAAAGATATTTTTTGGCAGAAATACATTACCAAAGTTCTGATTACGGGATATTGTGTTTGATGCTGAAGTGTTATCCGTATCTGACGAGAGTTGCACACCAGCGGACAATTCATCATTGATAACTGGATAGGCACCGATACGGACACGAAGGCGGTTGCGGTCCATCCCGGGTGTAGTTGACTGAGTGGATTTATCCAGCAACTGATACTCATGGCGTTCGCGAACATCTCCGGCCCAGTTCCAGTCAACGGCTTTCGCCTGATTGACCCCGAAGGCTGCGGCCAGACCGACCAATAATGCTACTTTCTTCATAATAATTATGTTGTTTGGTTGTGTGTGATCTCTACATGAAAAATTCCGAACTTTTATCGCATATCTTCATGCGCCACATAATGTAACCATCGTTGTGTTAAGGGTTTGTTACGGGAGTGTGACATGATTGTGAACTATAATTGGATCACAAATCCCCCCTTGTGTTGTGGTATAAAAAAGGGGCAGACGATGAGAAATGGGGAGGGATTTGTCAACTATTATGAGGGTAAATGCCAGCAGGAGTCTACTGAGCGGGAACGTAAAGTCGGCCATATTGTTAACAATTGTAAAAATGCATATCTTCTGATCGATTTATTGT
>CAIOOC010000516.1 GCA_903859795.1 uncultured Bacteroidia bacterium | reverse complement strand
CCGACAGATTGTCCCCATCGGGAGAAAATTGGATGGATGGGTGACGGGTTAATAACCATGGAGGAAGCGATCTGCAATTTTGATATGGCTACATTTTACATCAAATGGTTCCATGATATGATGGATGCCCGGGAATCTGACGGGCATGTGCCCCCTATAGTCCCTAATCCCGGATGGAATGAGGCTACCTCGGCAAAAAATCCCAATGATGTTGTTCCCGTTTTTTCCGATCCATGGTGGGGAGGTGCCTTGCTCATGGTCCCCTGGAATCTTTACCAGTATTATGGCGATCGCAGGTACTTCGAAGAGGGGTATGAGTCTATGAAATCATTTGTCGATTGGATAGGTAGCAGATCAAAGGATTACATTTTTGTGGCCAACCTTGGCGATTGGATTGAACCTGCCGCTTTTACAGGCGGTAAGGTTACCCCAAAAGATCAGATCGGAACTTCCGCATATTTTTATTTTGCACGGTTTATAAGCAGAGTTGCAACTTTACTCGACAAGAAGGGTGACGCTCAAAAATATGCCTTACTTGCAACTAAAATCCTTGAAAAGTATAATAAAAAGTTCTTTAATCCTGAAACAGGGTTGTATGCCGAAGATAGTCAGCTGGCCCAGGTAATTCCACTGCTTTACGGAATGGTACCCGAAGGCAAAGAAAAAATCGTCGAAGATCAGCTTATTAATAACATCGTAAATAAGCATAACAAACATTTCACTACCGGGTTTATTGGGACCCCGCTCCTCTTTAAACTGCTGAGTGAACATGGTCACGGAGAGCTTGCCTATACGCTGGCTACTCAGGAAGATCAGCCGGGTTGGTTTTATATGCTCAGGCACGGAGCTACAACAATCTGGGAAGTTTGGGATGCCATAAAGCAGGTCGATCATTCGAGGGATCATCCCGCTTTTGGCTCTATCGGAGCCTGGTACTACCAGTCACTTGGTGGGATACAACCAGATCCTGCAGCTCCCGGGTACAAAAGAATTATCATAAAACCTGAAATTCTGGGTGACCTTAAATGGGCTAAAGCCTCCTGCAAAACAATCCGGGGAAAAATTTTAACCGATTGGAAAATTGAAAGGGATAAATTCTTTTTAAACATTACTGTTCCTGTAAATACGACGGCAACAATTTTTATTCCGGCTGATGGATTTGACTCAATCCGGGAAGGAGATAACCCGGTATCCACGGTTAACAAAATATCATATATCAAAGCAGAACGGGATAAGTATCTCTTTGAAGTTGGATCAGGAATTTATCATTTCAGCTCCGACTACCATAAAAGTGCTGTTAATCGGAAGAATTGAAACTGATGCTGAATAACAACCCCAAAAAATAAATACGTTTTGAGAAAGTCAATAAAGATAGTTATAATCATTGCATTTTGTCTTGTTTTGGTGGTCCAAAGAGGTTGGAGGAAGCGACATCATTCCGTTAATGATACAGGGATCGTCACATTTATTTCATTGCTGAATGAAATGACAGACCGGGAATCAATCACGCGGTTTCCAGCTTTTAGCCTTAAACAAATCAGCAGCTGGGACCGCACCCAAATGGGTCCGGAAGATCCGAAAACATGGTTTAATAATGGTGATTATGGCTATTTCATCCGGAAAGAGATCAATAATGGGCGGGATGAATATGTGATCATGGATGAAAAAGGTCCGGGCTGTATCGTGCGCTGGTGGATACCACTTGAAAATACCTATAAAAACCGGAAAGTCAGAATTTATTTTGACGGCTCTGCTACACCAGGTATAGAGGGGAATTACCACGATTTGATCAGCGGAAAATCATTTTTTAAAGAACCATTTGCCTTTATCTCGTCAGATGAACGGGATTCGGCCTGTCAATATAGTCTGCCGGTTGGTCATCCCAAGCAGATGGGGGCCGATTTGTACTTCCCGATACCATTTTCAAAAAGGTGTAAGATTACCCTTGATGATAATCCGTTTTACTATGCAATTAATTACCGCAAATATGATGAAGGTATTAAAATAGAATCATTTAGTCTCAATGGGTATTGCAATGCCTCAGCAACTGTTTCACACACAGCAAAAAAGCTGTCAGAGCTGGAAGTCCTGAACTATAACCTGGACAGAAAGCAGACAATCCAACCGGGTGAAGTATTAAAAATGGAACTCCCGGCAGGGAGTAATGCTGTTCGTGCTATTCATCTTAAATTTGATAATCAGCCGGACAAGCAAATGCTTCGATCTACTGTTTTAAATCTTTTCTTCGACAATAAAGAGACTGGTTGTTGTCCGGTTTCCGAATTTTTTGGAGGCGGTGTTTACCTGCGTCCGGTTAGAAATTGGACAAGTATGATTAAGGAAGAAGGAATTTTGCAGTCCAATTGGGTGATGCCATATAAGGAATCTGCCTGCATACAGCTGCAAAACCACGGTTCTGCTCCCATTTCTGTAAACCTGCGGATCGCCACATCTGCCTATGTATGGAGTGCAAACTCAATGTACTTTCATACCAGCTGGCATGAAGAGGCCCCGATTAAAACGTCAACTCCTATTGACTGGAATTATATTAAAATCGAAGGGAAAGGGGTGTATGCCGGAGATGTACTCACGATACATGCCTTTTCCAAAGGTTGGTGGGGTGAGGGTGACGAAAAAATTTATCAGGATAATGAGAAATTCCCATCTCAGCTGGGGACTGGTCTGGAGGACTATTATGGATATGCATGGGGGATGGCCCATCAATTCAATTCACCATATATCTCTGTCCCTTTGCGCGATGCCCGCGGAAAAGCTGACTGGAGCGGCTATACAACAGTTTCGCGGATCCGCCTTCTTGATGGAATACCATTCCATACGGCCTTAAACGTCAATGTTGAAGCCTGGTTACACGATTCCACTGTTTCGTATTCCAATTGCACCTATTGGTATGCATTCCCGGATGCAACATCTAACCGGGGGAAAGAAGATAGTTCATTAAAACGATATCTGCCTGATTACATTCCAGAACCAATTGGGGAGGTGCCCGGAAAAACATATGCTGATCCATTGCAGAATCGACCAGCTAAGCCGGCTGGTAATTGCTCCCTAAAATACGTTGGCAACCATTTGGATTGTCTGGCCTGGCGATTAACCGAAAGCTTAAAGCCACTTGATAGTGACAAGGATAATATCTACGGAACCGCAGGTTACCTGCTGATTAATTGCCAGCGGTTTGATGTCAGAGCCATGAATTTTTTGAAGGACTCTCTAAAATCATTGCCGGACTTTGTTGAGTCTGTGAAAATCTTCGGGAAAAAACATGCAGTGATGGGCGATTCGTGGCTGACTGATCCGAAACAACCCGATATTAAATTTATTACCGGGGCTGCGAAGATTGAATGCAAAGCAAATAAAGAAACCGAAATCCTGCAAATCAGTTTTAACAACAAGGTTCCAGAAACTTTAAGGTTTGGGGTTATGACGGATAACCTGGATGAATTCAGCAGACCTGGAATGAGTTTTAGAGTGGTTTCATCCGATGGAGGAGATAGCGGACTTATCCCTCTTGTGAAGTCAAATCGTTTTCCTGACTGGTACTTCTTTGACCTGACAGAGTTAAAATCCAATAGTCAGATCAAAGTTATTGTAAGACAACAAAAACAGGATGATATTTTCACTTTAGGCGCAATTACGTTCGATTTAAAATTCCCGGGGAATTAGTAACAGGATCAGATTAATCTAATGTAAATTATTCTTTTTTAATCTTTTATCTATATTATTAATTTGTAAATTTTTATTTTAAAATGTCTACCAAACACAGTCTTACAACTAAAGTTTATCTTGTCCCTTTTATTTTTATCTCGTTTCTATTTTTCCTCTGGGGAATAGCTCATGGAATGATTGATACCCTCGATAAACATTTCCAGCAGATCCTTCATCTGACCAAATCGCAGTCCAGCCTGATCCAGTTTTCCCTTTATGGCGCCTACTTCGGGATGGCCCTCCCTGCCGGAATCTTTATGCGCCGGTTTGGGTATAAAAAGGGGATTGTACTGGGACTTTCACTCTTTGCAACCGGGGCCTTTTTGATAGCAGGGACAACCTCGTTCGAGTCATTCTGGATATTTCTGAGCTGTCTTTTCATCCTTGGATGTGGCCTTGCAACACTTGAGACAGCTGCAAATCCGTATGCAACAAAACTTGGAACGAAGGAGTCTGCTGCACAGCGGATCAATTTTTCACAGTCCTTCAATGGTCTTGCATGGGTAATCGGACCACTCATCGGGCTGTATATCTATGGCAACCAGGGTGCCGCTCCGGGCGAGAAACTCACCTCCATGATCCTCCCTTTTGCCTCCATCGGGTTGGTAGTACTAATCGTTGCTTTAATTTTTATGCGTCTTCCCCTCCCCGAGATATCCGAGGAAGAAACCGGTCATGCGCACGGTATCATTGAAACCTCCGCGACTGAAAAACCAACATTTCATAAACCATTGATCAGGCAAAGGCATTTTGTTATGGGTGTTATTTCTCAATTCTGT
>CAIOOC010000515.1 GCA_903859795.1 uncultured Bacteroidia bacterium | reverse complement strand
GTCTGTACCAGCTAAAAAGGAGTTTTCCCCTGATGACAAACTTTGGAAAGAGTCAAACACAAGTGAATGGAAGGTAGATATTGAAATCACTCACAACCTGATTGAATCACCTATTTATTGGGACAAGATAAAGGACCTTGATGTATTCAAAGGAATGAACGTTGGAAATCAGGGTACCAACTTTGTTGCAAGAGCATCTGAATATAATGGATTGCTAAAACTAGTTCCCAAAGTAGCTCCGTTATCCTATAATATTTGGCTTATCGCTCCCGGACATGAGGCAATAAGATGGGACGAATTTAAGAATCAAGGAATCATTGCAATCGGGTGGGATGAACTTGGCGATTTATCACAATACAAGGATAAAGAAGAGATCCGCAATAAATTACAACTTATTGAAAAAACGGAGGGATCCAAAAAGAATGATGTAACTGCTTGCTGGGAATTTAGTCGTATAATTAATCCGGGAGATATTGTTATTGCCAAGTTAGGTTCAAATGTTTATTTGGGATGGGGTATCGTAAAATCGGAATACATATATGATGCAGAAAGAGAGAATTACAAAAATATTAGGAAGGTAGAATGGAAAAAAAGCGGAAATTGGCCCGATAAAAATATTGTCCAAAAAACGCTTACAAATATTTCGAAGTATCCGGAATATGTAAAAAGGGTAATGGCCTTATTGGAAATAAAAATCGTAACAGAACCACATAATCAGTCATTAAATCAAATTTTATATGGTCCTCCGGGTACTGGCAAAACATACAATACAGTAAATAAGTCGATAAAAATTGTCGATTTCGATTTCTATAAAGCAAATAGAACAAACAGGGAAGCTTTGCTGCAAAGGTTTAAAGATCTTCAATATGACCCAATTACAGAGAAAGGCCAGATTGCCTTTGTTACTTTTCATCAGAGTATGAATTATGAGGATTTTATTGAAGGGATTAAGCCTCTAAAACCGGATAATAGTGATGGTGAAGTGAAATATGATGTTGTCCCTGGTTTATTCAAGCAATTTTCTGAAAGTGCTAAGATAACAGGAAATAATTTTTATGAAAAAATTGAATGGCTTAAAAAAGAGAGTTCTGAAGCAGATAACAAACCTCCGATTGAAATAAATACGGGAAGCTCAACATTTACCGTTAGTTATCGTGGCGGCAAAACTTTTATCGTTAATCCAAAATTATCATCAAATCCAGATTCAGATTATCGTGCATCAATAGATAATATAAAAAAAATATTTGAGGGAGCATCCAAAAATGGAATTTACAATCCAACCTATGTTACCGGGATTCTACAATATCTCTACAAAAATGGTTTAACAACTGAAGGCAAAAGCGATGCAGCGTATGTTCTCATTATCGATGAAATCAATAGGGGCAATGTATCACAGATTTTCGGTGAACTAATCACTCTAATTGAGGAGGATAAACGTTTAAGTAATGATGAAGCTCTTGAAGTGATTCTGCCTTATAGTAAAGAGAAGTTTGGAGTGCCTCCAAATCTGTACATCATTGGAACCATGAATACTGCTGATCGTAGTGTAGAAGCATTGGACACTGCATTGAGAAGAAGATTTTGTTTTGAGGAGATACCACCTCGTTATGATCTGCAACAATTAAATTATAAAATAGCCGGATATAATTCCGCAATAATTCTTCAAACAATCAACAAACGAATTGAAAAACTGATAGATAAGGATCATGCCATAGGTCATTCCTATTTCATGTTAAAACCAAAAGAAGATCCTGATAAAAAGCTATTAAATTCATTTTATAAAAATATCATCCCTCTTTTACAAGAATATTTCTTCGGCGACTATGGGAAAATTGGTCTTGTATTAGGCAAGGGTTTTATAAAAAAGAAAGAATGGAAAAAAGATTCGGATTCTTTTGCAGATTTTGATTATGAAAGTTCAAGTGAGTTTGATGAAAGGTCGGTTTATGAGATCATTGATTACCGAAATGAAACTGATGGTAACGCAAAATTCGAAGTTGCTATTAAAAGATTAATGAACGAAAAAAGTGAGTAAACAACAAAATCCTATTACAGTATTTGAGCACGAGACCATTCGGTTTGACAAGGGAGAAAAAAAAATTACTGAAGAGCAGTTTAATGCTTTACGTTTGTATTATGGAGAAAAAGGTGTTCCATACTACAACCTTTGTTACAATGGAATCAGTTTTAATGAATATGTAGGAGTTATTCAGGTGGGAAATACGCTTATAGAGGTATTACCCAAGGCTGATAAAAGTTTAAAATCCGAATTGGAAGAAAATAAATGGCGAAATATTCTAATTGATATGATGCGGGCTGTCGGTAGTTTTGACATCAGGGCACCAAGTCATGGAAATTTAAAAGTAAAGCCAAATACAATTCTTGACCTTTATTTTGAGATGTTTGTCAAGGAGGTGGAATATCTGCTTCATAATGGATTAGTTAAGCAATATCGTAAAAAAGAAGGTAATGTTAATGCCTTAAAAGGCAGTCTGCAATTTGCGAAACACATACAACAAAACCTGACACATCAAGAGCGATTTTATGTGCGACATTCAACTTATGATGTGGAGCATATTTTACATATTATACTTTTCAAAACCATTCGCCTTCTTAATCAAATCAATACAAATACGTCTTTACATAGCAGAATTGGCACTTTGATTTTGAACTTTCCGGAAATGCCGGACATGAAATTATCTGAAAGTACATTTGATAAATTGATCTTTAACCGTAAAACACAATCGTACAGTAAAGCTATTGAAATTGCCCGGTTGATATTACTTCAATACCATCCTGATGTAAGTAAAGGTAGAAACCATGTTTTGGCTTTGATGTTTGATATGAATAAACTCTGGGAACAATTTGTCTTTGTAAGTCTGCGAAAAAATAAAAGTTCGGTTATTACCATAACTGCTCAGACATCGAAATACTTTTGGTTACCTGAAAATGGATATACATCAAAAATAAGACCTGATATTTGGATTAAGTTTGGAGATGAAAATCTGATTTTAGATACCAAGTGGAAAAATTTGAATGGGTATAATCCTTCTCCCGATGACTTGCGGCAAATGTATGTCTATCACGAATATTATAACGCGAAAAAGGTGGCTTTGTTGTATCCGAGTCAACAATCGGATGAAATAAAAGGAACCTATTTGCCGACTCCTACTTATCTCAATACGGATAAAGTGTGTAGTGTGATTTCACTGGCAGTCCCGGAACGTGGAGATGGAAATAGGAGTATTGTGAAAATCTGGCAAGAAAATATCAGGATGAAATTTGATTATTGGATTAATTGTTGAAGTTAAGATGTTGTTTGATAATGCAATTACAAAAATTGAAATTCAGTATAACAAACATATGATTTCAAAACTCTCTCAGGAAAACTATATGGCCTGCGTGCTTGGTGGAGCAGTCGGCGATGCATTAGGTGCTCCTATTGAGTTTATGAGTATTAGGCTAATAAAGGATCGTTATGGATCCTCAGGAGTAACCGGTTATGTTGAATACTCGGATGGAACAGGTGAATTTACTGATGATACCCAAATGACCCTATTCACGGCAGAGGGTCTCCTTCGGGCCTGGCAGCGCCAGGCAGCTAAAGGTATTACATCGATTATTGTAGTTGGATATCAAGCCTATTTACGGTGGTTACATACTCAAGGTATTTGCATTGACAGATCCAAGATTGTCGAAGGCGTATATGACGTTGAAAAGGGATGGTTGATTCAGCGGAAAGAGTTGTTTAAACGAAGGGCTCCTGGAAACACTTGTATATCTGCCTTGCAAAGTGGAATTATAGGGGAGATAAAAAATCCAATCAACGATAGTAAAGGATGTGGTGGCATTATGAGGGTTGCTCCCGTTGGGTTAATATGCCCAGGTAAGAATGAAATAACATTTCAAACTGCATGCGATATGGCAGCCATTACCCATGGACATCCTTCCGGTTATCTAAGTGCTGGTTTTTTCGGCTCTGTAATTTCAGATCTGGCAATTGGCGAAGAACTTGAATCAGCCATAAAGGATGCTCTTATTATTCTTAAGAAATGGGAAGGCTGCTCTGAAACCCAAAATGCTGTTGAATATGCCTTAGATCTTTACGAAGAATCTAAATCGATAATGAAGTCCGAGCCAGAGAGGATTCCACAATTACTTGAAAAATTAGGCGGAGGTTGGGTGGGAGAAGAGGCCCTTGCCATCTCTTTGTTCTGCAGTCTTATATACAAGAATGATTTCAGGAAAGGGGTACTCGCATCAGTCAATCACAGCGGGGACAGTGACAGTACCGGATCAATAACAGGGAATATTCTTGGCCTAATCAATGGATTAAACGCAATACCTGAAGAATGGATTGTAAATTTGCGATATTCCGATATTGTCAGAGAAATTGGTAAAGACATTCATACTGGTATTAAAGAGAAAGGTAACGACATCGACAAAGATTGGTGGAATAAGTATCCTGGTTATTAAACTATTTCTGAAAACAACTATATTATTAGAATGAAAATAATAACCTGGAATTGTAATATGGCCTTTCGTAAAAAGGCTGAATTTATCTTGGCCGAACAACCGGATATTCTGATTGTGCCTGAATGTGAAAATAAGGAGCGGCTTGATTTCGGTCTTTACACCAAAATGCCTAATGACATTTTTTGGTATGGAGATCTTCCTACAAAAGGGATCGGCGTTTTTACATATGGTGATTTCAAGATTAAATTACTCACTTTCCATAATCCCGATTTTAAATATGTATTACCGTTGTCTGTGTATAATGATAAAACCAGTTACTCTGTTTTTGCAGTTTGGACTCAAAAGCCCGCAAATAATGACAACTATACTGAGCAGATATGGAATGCAGTTCAGTATTATGGTGATTTATTGGACGGAGAAAATATAATCATCGCCGGTGACTTTAACACCAATACCATTTTTGACAAACCCAATAGAATAGCCAATCACTCCAACCTGGTAGACTTTTTAAAAAGCAAAAACATTAATAGTACCTACCATCATTTTCACAATCAAATCCATGGTCAGGAAAAAGACAGCACACTTTTTATGCAACGAAAGAAAGAGCGTCCTTTTCATATTGATTTTTGTTTTACCTCTTCTAACCTGATTGACAAATTAATAAACGTTGAGATTGGCAAATATGAAGATTGGACAAAACATAGTGACCATAAACCTTTAATGGTAACCTTTGATTTATGATATATTATGGATTAAGTTGAAGCTGTCTAACATCCACCTGGAATTTTAATCTGAAAAGATTCCCAAATATTTTCAGATAAAGTTTATACTACGACGCTCCTTGTCTGACTCAACTCCTATTTTTGGCTCTAGATTAAAAGAACTAATTTATGGAGTCAGAAACTCTCTTATTTAAAAATTACTATGGTGGAAGACGAATGTCGTTTGAATCAAACCAACCTTCAGCGGATATCCCACTGTCAAATATATTTATCGACAGATCAAGATCGTATCTCAATGAAAAACATTTGTTTATCGCTAAATTCAATCGGATCCCAAATTTTATCAATGAGATTAAAATAAATTGCAGGAAGGCGAATATCTGGTTTGCAAACAACTATTGGCAGGAAATCAAAGACTCGCATTTTGCACGGATTTATTATGGAGAAAAAAGAAGCGCCGAAATCGATGACATCTTTTATTTTCTGTACGATGATCTGATCGTGTACTTCGACACGCAGAGTTCCATCGTCCGGTTTCTTTACCGGAATACCGATATTCTTAAGATTGAGGCAATAATCCGGGAGATCAAAAAATTCAAGGAACGGAAAACCATTAACAGTTCCGAGATATCGCTGCTGGTTAGTACCCGAACCGGCATTGAGACCAAAGTGATGAAAATCACCAAACCCAAACTAAGCATTGACGATAATTACAATGATGACTTTAAGAAAATCCACCACACTATTCTGAATCGGCTTTCCAAAAAGAACGATAAAGGTTTAGTTCTCCTACATGGTAAACCTGGCACCGGAAAGACATCCTACATCCGTTTTCTGATTTCATCGGTGAAGAAAAGTGTGATTTTTCTTCCTCCTAACATGGCTAGTGCAATCACGAATCCCGATCTTATTTCAATTCTGATTGACAATCCCAATTCTATTTTTGTAATAGAGGATGCTGAAAATATCGTTGTTGACCGGGAGAAAAATGGAAACTCACCGGTATCTGCATTACTTAACATTTCGGATGGTCTGCTTTCTGACTGTTTAAATATCCAGGTAATTTGTTCCTTCAATACGGATATCTCAAAGATTGATAACGCTTTAATGCGAAAAGGAAGATTGATTGCCAAATATGAATTTAAGGAGCTGGATGTGCCAAAAGCGCAGGCGCTCTCAACAAAACTTGGATTCAATACTCAACTTGATTCTTCTATGACGCTGACTGCCATTTACAATCAGGAGGAGACGGATTTTCAGCATGTCAAAAGGGGTAATTCAATTGGGTTTAAGGCTTAGATTAATATGGAAGGATTAGAGGAATTCTTAAAGAAAATGGAGAAGATGTCTTCAAATGAACTTAATCAATCAAAAAAGACTTTTTGCGATCAACATGTTAAATCTTTATGGGATCAACATATTAAATATGCCAGGAATAGTACCAATTTCAAAATAGCTGGACTGCCGCAATTACAAAATAAAATTATGAGATGGATCCAGGATTCAGGCAATTCAGATCTGAGCTTTACTAAAAATAATTTGGAAGGCAATTATGAGTTTATTAAAATTATTGACAGCCAAGGGAATGGGTTGAATATTCGTTCGTTTGGTGGTCGTGTAGCACTCTTCCCTTCAGGAAAAATTTTGCAACATAGTAGTTGGTATATCGACCGTGTAGAAATTGATTCATTAGTAATTTGCATTCAGGCATACTTTTATGGTATGCCTGAATGGTTAAGGGAGGTTGATTCAGTTTCCTATCAAATAGATAAGATTAAGAAGCTCCGTTCAATGGCCTCAAAAAATATTGAACTGTGGCTTAACGATCTTATGAAAGAACTTGACTGCTCCTATTACGTTAAAACTGAGAAAAACCGGTCAAATCTGTGCGTTCAATTCAGTCATAAAAAGATGCTGGAGATTCCAATTTATCACAAAAACTATCAGCAAAACATTCCAAAAGTGATAAAAACTATTGAAATTTTTGAAAGAGCAATTAAGGAAGCTCCTTTACCCGTTCAACTTACTACTTACGGAAATAATATTAATTGGCAAAAAGCAAAATAATTATGGGCATCAGTATAAATATTTCAGAATTTAGGCAGGTCTTGAAAATGACTCCAGGGCATCAGAATATTATGCTCGTAGGTAAACACGGAATTGGTAAATCACGTGTCATCTGCGATTATTTTAAAGATAAGGAGGAAAATGTAGTATCCTTGTTTCTTGGACAGATGAGTGATCCGGGTGATTTAATTGGGCTGTTGTACAAAGACGAAAATAGCGGTAAAACTGATTTTTTGCCACCTTATTGGTTTCCTACAGATAACAGGCCTATTGTTCTTTTTCTCGATGAGCTAAATCGTGCCCGTCCTGAGATACTTCAGACCATTATGGATTTAACTTTGAATAAAACCCTTGCGGGAAAATCATTGCCAATTGGAAGCAGGATTATTTCAGCTGTCAATGAAGGAGATGAATACCAGCTTACCGATATGGACCCGGCATTGGTATCCCGATTTAATATTTATCATTTTAAACCTTCTGTTTCCGAATGGTTGTTATGGGCAGCACAAAAAGGAATCGATCAACGCATCTTATCATTTATTCAGGATCAACCGGATTTCCTGGACTCGCCGGATTCAGGATTAACGGAGACAGGGTTTGATAAAGCCCCAGACAGAAGGGCATGGGAGCGAGTTTCAGAAATGATTAAAGGGTTGGATTCTGTAAATCAAACTTCTAAAAAGATCATAGCAGGGATAGTCGGTGTTAAATCTGCTGCCCAATTTTGTGAAAGCTTCGGGAAAAACAAACTTTTGTCCGGAAAGGAAATTTTAAACAATTTTAAAAATATTCTTCCTATCCTCGAAACCTATCAGTTAAATCAGATGGCCTTAGTCAACGAGAGTATTTTCCGGATTCTGGAGTTGGAGGGAAGCAATCCTGAACCGGATTTCTCCTTAATAAGAGGTCTGGAATCCTATTTAAGTTGGTTGAATTATGCCGAAAAGAGTGAAGTGCTTGCCCATTGGGCGACAATATTCGAATCGACAGCTTATCCCAAGTGTAATCTTTTTGTGATGAGAAATATGTCACCGAAGCATTATGATATCATTACAGAATTTATCAGGAATTTAAAAAATGAGTAATCTAAAGGAACGATTTAGTAGGATCTCTGAACAATGGTTTATTATTGATCCATTGTATTTTACAATTCTCTGCACTCATCAGTTAACTCCAAACAACGATATAGCTTCAATGCGATCGGGAAAGGGACATATTGAGTATAATCCAAAGTTTATTGAAAGCATATCTGATAAAATGCTAAGTGACCTGCTTAAAATTGAAATCATCAGGATTTTACTCAAACATCCGTATCAGCGTCAGCAAAGCAACAAACGAATCGCTTTGCTGGCGAGTAATATGACAATCAATGAATACTTTAGAAATCAGTATTGTTTGTTGTGTGCACAAGATATTTGGAAAGATCCGGCATTTCACCATCAATGTTTTGAATTTTACTATCACGAATTATATAAATTGCTGTTTCGTCAGCAAAATGCCATAAGTTCTTTGAATGACAATAAATCGGATCTTCCGCCAAAATATGATAATGGTGGAGCAATTGATGAGGATGGTATCGGAGATCAGAATAATGCTCCAAATTTGGATGGAATTCCTAACGATGATATTGGAAGAACTCCAGAAGAAGGGAATTATAACGATCCCAATATGGCGGTAAGCTTTCCAGTTGATAACCCTGAGGATGTTCATAATGCAGCTATTTTTAATGAAGAAATGCTTCAGACGGCATTTGAAAATAGCCAGTTGTGGGAAGAAGATGAATTGATTACAGAACTTATCAACGCTCAGATAGAGAATGCTAAAAATAATTTTTCATGGGGTACGGTACCTGGTGATCTGAAGGATGAGATTTTAGCTTCATTAAACATTAAACTTGATTATCGTAAAATCTTAAATTCATTTCGGTCATCTATAATTTCTAAAAAAAGATGCTTAACCCGGATGCGCCCAAACCGTCGTTATGAATTTCAGTTTATGGGAAGTCGATATCAGTTTACAACTAAACTCATGGTTGCGGTGGATGTCAGTGGGTCAGTGAATATTGAGGATTTAAAGAAAGCCTTTTCAGTGATAAACAGTTTCTTCAAATATGGAATTGAGAGTTGTGAGGTGATTCAGTTTGATACTGAGATAAAAGGTTTTCCGTTATCGCTTAAAAAAGCCAGGAAAACGATTGAAATTTTTGGACGCGGTGGTACTTCCTTTCAATGTGTAATTGATTATATTGAGAAACACCGGGAATATGATGGACTGATTATCATTACTGACGGGTTTGCCCCGCTACCACTAAGAGCAATTAAAACCCCTACCCGGATTTTGTGGCTGTTTAACAATGAGGCCAACTTTAAACAAAATCATGTTCAGCTTTTGCCAATTGGCAAATGTGGATTTCTGGAATAAGATACACCGAAAACTTAATAATAGCGGATGACTTTTTGGACCTCAAAGTTAAATATCTTTTAATCCAGACTACGACGTCCCTTGTCATGCTTTGACAATACCTTTGATCAAATTAAGAATTAAAATTTAATAACAGAAAGCCATGCTAGCAAATTGGAAAGAATATTACGAAGAAATAGAAAAAATGACCTTGCCTGAATTGGAGAACCGTATTAAGACCTTACATAAGGAATTCCAACGAAGCAGGGCTTATAAGGATGATAAGTTGGACGCTTGTTTGTCTGTTCGTAAACATTTGATCAATAGCAATTTTGTGTTTACTCCAGAAGCCATAAATGGAATTGAGCGGATTAACCGGATTTTAATGGAAAGTACAGTGAAGGTTTTAAAACGTACCAATCTGCTCTGCAAACAAATGACAGAACTCAAAGCGAGAGAGGATGATTTTCTCGACTCATTTTATATTGAGGGTACAGTGTCGGTAAAATTCAATAGTGAAAAATCGTTACTATTACCTGTACACGATGAGAACAATGGCCAGTCAGATTATGTAGCAATGGCCGAGGTTTTAGAGGATGCAAATCATAGTTATAAGAATTTACGTGAGTTTTCATTTGATGAAGGGGGTGAATTATTTAGTACTGAAGATGAGGGAGAATTTGTTGGCGATGAGAGTATGGAAAACAATTATAATATCGAAGAGCTGAGTGAGCCGGCGCTTAGCGGGATTGAATACATTTGCTATGCATCCCATGTTCTGTTTGTCCATACTGATTACTCATTTTCTGATGGTATCCGTATCAATGACATTTGGAATGAGGTAACAGTCAGACACCAGAATTTCGGAGAAAAACAGAATAGGGAGAGTCAGAGTGCATCTGAATAATTTGTTTAAAAACATGACTTTATTGATTTTTATTAGTAAATACATCCGTTACTTTTAGAGCAACCTAATAAATTAATCTGAATAAAGTCCAACCAAGATGACAACCAACGATTTATCCCAAATCAACACCAAATACAATTGCCTTATAGTTAATTTTTTAATTACTAATTAAATCAACAGACATGACAAGAGAAGAGATTGAACCAATTATTGAAGAATATCGAGAGTTTTCAAGAAGAATAGAATCATGTGGAGAAAATGAATATGAAAAGATTATTCGTAAAAATCCGGGATTAAAAAAAATCGTGAATTCAGATGATGATTACGATGATCGGGATACTTTTCGGTTAGTAGATGAATTTGTCGAATGGATTGAAAACAATATTGACGGATTTGAAGACATTGAAGATGAAAAACATCTTATATCCAGTTTTCTAGAAACAAAGGATGCTTGGACCAACAGTGATTTTATGTTTCCGAATGGCAATGATGACGATGATTGAATCACGAATGAAAGGTAAAAGAATAATACTGCATTTAACCTTAAATAATTTGATGTGATGTTAATGATTTGGAAATTGGGAATTGGCCCAGCTGGAAAATGGTCAAGCTTTAATGAACTTAATAAACGACACGCAGTAGCACAGGGATGGTCTGATAGTCAAGATTTATCATTCCTTTCTGACCAATCTGAGAATATTTATAACTATCTTAATTTAATCCCAGGTGTTAAAGGAAATATTGGTGGGAATAATGCATTTAGAAACCTATTCCGGGGCATCAAATCAGGGGATATCATTTTGGGATTTGAAGGGAATTCGATTAAAGGGATATGTGAAATTCCTACTGATACATTGTATATATATGAAAATCAATATGATTATAGCAATGCAATATTCCCAGTAAATTGGATTGATTGGATTGATTTCTGCTCAGATAGTAATCTTGGAATCCAAGGAGGACAGGGCGTAAAGGGAATTGAAAGATGCAATCTTCAAGAGATTAATAATTATATAAATGATAACTGGATGGATTATAAAGCGAATCATTCAGTAGAAGTTCAACCTCAAGTATGCAATGAGAGACTCTCTTTATTGAAAAGTGAATTACCCGAAAAAATAACAGAATCAAAAAACTATTATTCACAATTATTTAAAGT
Organism: uncultured Bacteroidia bacterium; assembly: GCA_903859795.1. GTDB lineage: Bacteria > Bacteroidota > Bacteroidia > Bacteroidales > Prolixibacteraceae > JAAFHB01. The sequence continues at coordinate 5,693 of CAIOOC010000515.1, read as the reverse complement.
CAAAAAAATGAGAGACATAACAGAAAAGTATATTGCATTAGTTGAGTCTAATAAAAATATTATATTAACCGGTGCACCTGGAACTGGAAAAACCTATCTTGCTAAGGATATTGGAAAGGCAATGACAGGTTTAAATGATTATGAAAATAATTCTCAATTTGGTTTTGTCCAATTTCATCCTTCATTCGATTATACTGATTTTGTTGAAGGTTTAAGACCAGAAAAGAAGGACGAGCAGAAAGAAATTGGCTTTGTTTTAACCGATGGTATTTTTATGAGCTTTTGTAAAAAAGCTGCTAAAGCAGAGAATAAGGACAAAAAATTTGTTTTTGTAATTGACGAAATCAACCGTGGCGAAATTTCTAAAATTTTGGGTGAACTCTTTTTCTCGATTGACCCTGGATATCGAGGTGTTGATGGTAAGGTAAAAACACAATATGCAAACCTTCGTGATGAAGCTGAGCAGTATTTCTATGTACCTGAAAATGTTTATATAATTGGCACAATGAACGATATTGACAGAAGCGTAGAAAGTATGGATTTTGCCATACGACGCCGATTTGCCTGGATAGAAATAGCGGCAGAAGAAAGTCAAAGAATATTTGATTCGCCAGCCTTTATCGAAAAACTAAATGGTAATAAAATTGATATTCAGGTTCTAAAAAATAGGATGAATAATTTAAACAACGCGATTCTTGATAAAGATATAGGTCTGTCTACTGCTTACCAGATAGGGGCAGCTTATTTCAAGAAATTAGAGTTGTATGTAAATGAGGTAAGTCCGTTTGAACATTTATGGGATAATCATTTGAATGTATTGCTATCAGAATATTTGCGTGGAACTCAAAAAGCAGGCGATAAATTAATAACCTTAAAAGATGCATACGATAATGAGGAATAAGAGATGAGAACCACCGACAATAATTGTGGAAAGTTAGTTTCTGAAATTGGATTCAAATATGAAAATGAGGAAGATCTTTTATTTATTGCCAATAAAACGATTGGTAATTTAGTCAATGAAGAAAATCTTTTAATTTTTCCACATTCTTTAAATGCTGAATACAAGGATTTGGAAGCCGACAAGCAAGTCTTTTCGATACGTAATAAATCAAAGGAAGAGTTTGAACTTCATACAGGAAATGTAATGGGTTTTATTGGTCGCAATAATACCCAATTAACCATTTCCTCCAGGTTTTACCCGAATGAGAATGATTGGTTTTTGCACTATATGTTGCAGAAAGTTTTTGCAATCAATATTTTCAATTTAGAACACTCAAAAGACCATGACCCGATATGGGATTTTCTGCTTTATTTGTTCCCTTACTACCTCAAAAAGGCTCTGAATCAGGGTCTTTTTAAAGAATATCAAACAAGGCATTACAATGATGCCAATGTAAAAGGACCTATTGATGTAGCGAGGCACATTCGAACTAATTACCCTTTTATGGGCAAAATTGCCTATCGAACTCGTGAACATAGTTACGACAATAGTATAAATCAACTTATTCGCCATACTATCGAATTCATTCGTGTTCACAAATTTGGGAATGGAATCTTGTTCAATGATTCAGATACACAAAATGCAGTAAATCAAATTGTTTATGTAACTGAATCTTACGAAAAAAATAGTCGAACAAGAATTATCAATAAGAATCTCAGACCTCTAAATCATCCTTATTTCACTGAATATGCTTTGTTGCAGAAGATCTGTTTACAAATTCTACGTCGTGAAGGACTTACCTATGGAGAAAAAGATGATAAAGTTTACGGTTTGCTTTTTGATGGGTCTTGGCTTTGGGAAGAATATCTGAATGTTATTTTACGGGAATATAGATTTGTACATCCTGAAAATAGGAAAGAAGAAAAAGGTATTCCAATTTTTAACAAAAAAGATAGTTTGAGATTTCCAGATTTCTACTCTGAAGATAAATCAATTGTTTTAGATGCAAAATATAAACGATTTGAGAAATGGGAACCAAACAGAGACCACAATAGTGACTTATATCAAATCATTACGTATCTCCATTGTTTAGGATCAAAATTTGGCGGACTGATTTTTCCACTTCAAGAATCAAACAATAAATATGTGGAAATTGGCAATTTGAATGGATATGGAGGATTACTTCTTAAAATTGGACTTTCAATTCCGAGTGAAGCAAAAAGCTTGCACAAATTTGCTGAAAAAATCAAAAAAAATGAAGTTGAATTTTGTGAAAAGGTTTCAGCGCTTACTAATTTTAAAATCATAAACCCATGCTGTCCAAATCAAAATACACCCGCGGCATAAATTGCCAAAAGTCTTTGTGGCTGTACGTCCATAAAAATGAGGAACGGCTTGTTAGTGAGGCTTTGCAGGCAGTTATGTCACAGGGAACCAGTGTTGGCGAACTTGCTTGCGAATATTTCCCGGGTGGCAGAATGGCTGTTTTGGAAGATTACCCCTTCATGGAATCTGCAGAGCGAACCCAGGACTTTATTGAGCAAGGAGTGCAAACCATTTATGAAGCCACTTTTATCTTTGACGACACTCTGGTGGCAGTGGATATCCTTCATAAAAAGGATGGGAAATGGTCACTTTATGAGGTTAAAAGCACCAACAGTGTAAAACCTCAGCATATTAAGGATGTGGCTGTTCAGTATTATGTGCTAAAAGGCTGTGGACTGGATCTTGAAGATGCTTTTTTGATGCACCTTAACCGCGACTATGTAAGGCGTGGCAAACTGGATATCAAACAGCTTTTTTTGCCTGAAAGTGTATTTGCACAAATTGTACCGTTGCAGCAGGATATTGCGTTAAATCTCGGGATGTTGCGTGAAATGCTGGACAATGATGAACCTATTATTCCTATGGGAGGCCAATGCAGCTCACCCTACGCTTGCGATTTTCAGGCTTATTGTTCCAGACTTGTCCCTGCTGTTGAACAGGAAATTAAGGTATTGAGTAGTCTACCTGAAGTCAAAGAAGCTGAGGTCAAAGCATTTGTTAAAAAGGTACAGTATCCTTTGCATCACCTCGATTTCGAAACCATTATGCCGGCAGTTCCGATGTTTAATGAGTCGAGGCCTTACCAGGCTATTCCTTTTCAATATTCTTTGCACTGCCAGGAAACGGAGGGTGGCGAAATAGCGCACTATGCATACCTTGCGGAAAGTAATTCGGCGATTGATCCACGAATAAGTTTAATTGAACAAATGATCGAACAAACGAAAAATGCCATCACAATTTTTATGTACAGTCCTTATGAACGGACTATGATCAATCAAATGAGGAGAGATTTTCCGGTGTATGCTGAAGAATTGCAGTTCATTGTTGATAGATTGGTTGATTTGATTGTCCCATTCCGGAAAAAATATTACAAAACCGAAACTATGGAAGGGAAGTCATCCATCAAAAAAGTGCTGCCGGCTATATGTCCGGATTTATCTTATTCAGATTTGGAAATCGGAGATGGGATGACCGCCAGTAACTCTTTTCTTGAATTGTATTCATGTGATAACGAAGAAATCATTACCACAACCCGCGAAAATCTGTTGATGTATTGCCATTTAGATACATTGGCCATGGTTAAGGTATTTGAGGTATTACAGAGAGTTTAAAATTCACTAATCAATTAATTTATAATTAGATGAGAGTTGAACCAATTGATTTTAACATTTTTTTTGAGACCACTGAAAAGTTAAAATATTCCGGAATTTACACTACCGAGAATTATCCTGAAATTATTGAACAAATAGATTTATTTGAGTTAGGCTATTATGATAGAGTAGTTCAATTTGTAACAACTTCGATGTTTTATGAATTAATTTTCAAGAAATATAAAACAGAACTGGAATATGTTGAAATTGTGATTACTAAAAATGGATTTGTATTTGACTTTTATAAATTTTTGAATTTAGAATTTAGAGTACAGAAGAACATCATGCTGACTGAATCAGATGACTTATCTGAGGACTTATTTGATGATGAGAAGGATGAAGTAGATTTCTTGCCATTGCGGAGTTATTATTTTCAGATAGATGATGATGAATCCATAAGAGATTTGTTTTTAAGTGGTCGAAATATCGCTGTAAATGGAGAGAAAAGTACCATCTATTTTAAACCAATCGAGGATGAACACCTTATGATTTTATCTAAAATGGCTTATATTCTGGATAAACTAAATAACCTATGTGTTTTTCTTGATATTCACAGAGATAAATTTAAATTGGATGAAACTGTTAGCATGAAAAAAGTAATTGTCATCTTTTAATTTCTCTGTATTTACACACAATTGGAATTTATAACTATTTAAATGACTTCTAATGTAGGAAGATTTAAAGAACTATTAAGTTAATTGTAACTCCTACGCCTCTTCCAAGTTGTTTAATTCGCATGATTAGTGATAATGTTTCTGATTTTTCCGGGATATAAGATTTTTGGTTTGAGATATGGTACGAAATTGTTAATTCAATAGGCGCCATTTGTGAATCCACCTCACCACGAAAAAGAACTTGTTCATTAAATTGACTATAATTTCGACATCTGTACTTGCATAGTACAGAAAATCTGTCATCAATTATTAAAACAAGATTTAAAAGAATATTTTTCAATTGCGCTTCCATATTACTTAATTTTTTGGTTGTTAATAATGAGGCAAAGATAAATTGAGAGCAAGACAAAGGATGTCGTATTGATGAACTAATGAAGAATATTATACTCGAACTCGTCACAGATTGAGTAAACCATTTGTAAATATTTCAAAGTTTAGAAAAAAATCTTGAAAATTAGTCTCTTCTTGTTTAAATAGAGTTTTAACCGGACATCAATTGGCTGACTCAACCCCTACTTTTACGCCTGCACATATTAATTTAATCGTCCAAGACAAGCTATTAGGAATACATCCTGAAGTTCTACCTGTGTGATCCTGCAAAACGAATTAAATAAAAAAAGATGATCGAAAATTGGGAAGAGTTCTATGAAGAAATGGAAAAACTATCATTGCCCGAATTGGAGGTAATGATTAAGGAGCTGTATCAGAAATTTCAAAAGAGTAAAGCTTATAGTGATGATCGGCTAAACGCTTGTTTATTACAACGCAAACTTCTGATTAATAGGAATTTTATATTTACACCCGAAGCCGTCATGCATATAGAGCGAGTGAACTCCATATTAACTAAGAGTACAGCCAAGGTGTTAAAGCGCACAGAATATCTTTGCCGAAAGATGGTACAACTCAAAGCGAAAGGTGATGATTTCCTTGATGATTTTAATGTAGAGGGAACAGTGGCTGTCGGTTATAATGGAGAAGAATCGATCTTAACGTTTGATAAAGATGAGAATAACGGACAATCTGATTACCAGGTAATGGCAGATGTGCTCGATTTTACTAATGATGCGTTTGAGTATTTGCGCAGATTCTCGATCTCCGATGGGAGTAATTTATTTTCTGGAGAACCAGAAGACAAATTTATCATTGATGAAATGATGGAATTAAATTGGAATGATGAGCTTTTAAGTGCCCCGGAACTTAGCTTCATCGAATACTTTTGCTATGCTTCACATATCCTTTTTGTTGATTCAGCTGACTCTCTGTCTGCTATCATCCGCAGCAATGACTTTAGGAATGAAGTTAAAGTTACCCACCAGAATTGGGGAGAAAAATTAACTGTTTGATAAAATGCTGAACCAATTATCGCATGAAAATAGCAGAATT
>CAIOOC010000514.1 GCA_903859795.1 uncultured Bacteroidia bacterium | reverse complement strand
GTCGGGGACGTGATAGAGGAGATCTTCGAAGATATTATTATCCACAATATTGTAAAAAAACTTTTGTCCACGAATTTACACGAATTTTCACGAATTCATAGGATTCAGATTGTCATCACGTCGGGGACGTGATAGAGGAGATTAAATTCCTCATATTAAACCATCCAATACTGAGAATCTGTTTAGAAATTTCCCGTAGGGAAAATCTGTCGGTAGAAATACAAATTTATGACCTTTGCTTACGGGACAAAAGGCCCTCATATGTTCAATTTTTCTACCGACCGATAGTTCTTAACGGAACCTAGAAACAAAATTTAAACAGATTGTGAAATATAGCAGATCTGTCTTTAAACCAAGTTTTCGATATCAAGTCGATGGCGTGATGAAATATCCAGGTCTCTAATAAATTCGTCCGCCAGCTGGCGGATTCGTGTTAATTCGTGGACACTTTTTTCTTTGTTTTCCCAAATATATGGTGGCAAATTGTGGTCTCTTTTTCTTGAACTTTGATAGGGTGATTAATAAACTGTTTAAATATTATATTTTCCCTTGGGTTTTATTCTGTTTTCTACCTCTATCAATTCCCTGTCGGGATTGAAAAAACATTGCATCCTAGGAATTGAACGATTGTTGCTAAAAGATATGCCGTAGGCATTATCGGTCGGTAAAAGAGATGGTTTTAGGTGTTCTTTCGTCCCGTCCGGGACGAGCCCTTAGTTTTCTTACATTCCATTCTACCGACCGATAATCCCTGACGGGATTGAAAATTAAATTTTAAACAGTCTCTAAGTAATGAGAATAAAAAAATGTCGCAATTCGTATTAAATTCTGAAGTCGATAAAATTTTTTTCGCCACCAAAACACTAAGACACCAAAAAGGCACCAAAGGGATTCATTGGGTAAATTTTGTGAGATTTAGTGATATGGAAATACGACATTATATCCTTCTTATTCCTTCGACATTTTCTCCCAATACCATTTAACCACCTCTTTGAGTCCATCACGAAGATTGAACTGCGGATTATATTGCAACAGTCTTCGAGCCTTGTCAATCGAGGCGAGCGAATGTGGGATATCTCCCTGACGGTTCGGACCATGAACGATATCAATCTGAGCAATCCCGGGGTCAAAAGTTGCAAGAAACTCCTTCAGATAGCCAGTCAACTGATTCAGCGTTGTGCGGTCACCAAAAGCGGTGTTGTAAACGGTATTTACAGCTTCGGGATTGGTGGTACTCATCGCCAAAAGATTCATTTGAATAACATTGTCGACATAGGTGAAATCGCGCGAGTATTCACCGTCGCCGTTGATTACTGGTGACTCATGGGCCATCAGTTGCTTTACAAACAACGGTATTACTGCCGCGTAAGCTCCGTTTGGGTCCTGCCTGCGTCCGAAGACATTGAAATAGCGTAATCCGATACATTCAATGCCGTATATTCTCGAAAAGACATCGGCATATAACTCATTAACATATTTGGTGATCGCATAGGGCGACAACGGACGGCCAATAACCTCTTCAATCTTGGGTAAGCTTGCTGAATCGCCATACGTAGATGAGCTTGCAGCGTAAATAAACCTCTTTACTCCGGCATCGCGCGAAGCAACAAGCATATTCAGGAAACCTGATACATTAACGTCGTTTGTTGTGATCGGATCTGTGATCGAACGGGGAACAGATCCTAACGCGGCTTCATGGAAAACATAGTCAACACCTGAAGTGGCATTCCGGCAATCGTCAAGACTGCGGATGTCGCCGGTGATCAACTTAAAGTTGGGGTGGGGGAGGAGGGTTTCGAGGTTCTCCATCTTACCCGTAGCAAAATTATCGAGACAGGTGACGTGGTGGCCTTTTTCGATTAAGGTCTCGCAAAGGTTTGAGCCAATGAAGCCTGCGCCGCCGGTCACCAATATATTGGTCATACGAATTTCACGAGTTAAAACGAATTTCACGAATTAAAACGAATTTCACGAATTGTCTTTCCCACATGTTAATTGACGACCCGGAAATAAGTCAATGAGGATGTTCCAAAATTGATTAGCAGGCCAAGTTTAATTTTGGTGGCTTTGATATTATTCAGAATTTGTTGCCTATCAGCCTCAATTGTATATTTTGTAGCTTTTAATTCTATTATTATTTAATCAAAGCACACAAAATCTGCCCGAAAGAATTTCTTCAATAATATATCCTGATAATATACAGGCAGCTTTTTTTCGCGACAATAAGGAATATTCTCTTTTTTTAGTTCCAATTCCAAGGCCTCTGAGTATACACTTTCAAGGAATCCTGGTCCAAGCTTTTTATGCACTTCAATACAAGCTCCAATGATCTGATAACTCTCATTTTTGAACAAAATCTCTGTCATTAGAAATTCGTGCAATTAGTCCTTGTTCGTGTAAATTCGTCTATCGCTTCCGGCGCTTGGCCTTGGACGGTTCCTCCTCGGAAGAGTAATAGCTGTAATTGTAACTCTTCTTGTACGAGTAACGGTAATACGATTCGTAGCGCGCGTACTTGGAATAGGAGTAGCCGAACGAGTCGAGCTTGATGTCATTCACGAGGAGGGCGAGGTGATTGATGGTCTGCTTTTCACCATAATGGTTGATCATCTCAAGCTGCTGTTTGTTCGAAACACCATATCGCAGGATGAAGATATTAAGGTCGCACAGAGCTCCAACAATAATACCATCAGTAACATACGAAACCGGAGCATTATCAAGGATAACAAAGTCGTATTTCGCACGTAACTTGTCGAGCAGTTCTTTAAATTCTGCTTTGCCTAAAAGTTCGGCAGGGTTTGGCGGGATCGGACCTGAAGGAATCACGCTGAGGTTTTTCACTTTGGTAGGAAGAATAACATCTTCAAGTGTATCATATCCTATCAGGTAGGTACTTAGCCCTTTATCGTTGCTCAGGTCGAACACATGGTGAAGCTTCGGTTTGCGAAGGTCGACCCCGATGATCAACACTTTTTTATCGTTCATTGCAAGGATAGAGGCAAGATTCACTGACACAAAGGTCTTCCCTTCACCCGAATGGGTAGACTGCAGCGAGATAAGATTGCCTCCCAGCGAGCCGTTCAGCATATACTGGATGTTTGTCCTGAAGGTTCTGAATGCCTCAGACATTACAGACTTGGGATTTTCGTAAACGATCAGCGTGACATCGGAAATTTCATGCATGACATTCCCGATGATGGGGATATGCGTATTATTTTCAATATCTTCCTGAGTTCGGATCTTTGAATCGAATGCTTTGAGCAACGCGATGATTAACAACGGCAGACCAATACCCAGAATGATCCCGATAAGGTAGATCAGGCTGTGCGGCAGTCCGATAGGGACCGCTGCATCCGGTCTGGCAATATCAATGATCTGTACATCGGGGACACTCGAAGCGAGGGTGATATTTGTTTCAGCACGTTTCTTCAGCAGGAAGGTATACAGGTCGTTTGTCACGTTAAACTGGCGCTGGATATCGATCATCTGCTGCTCTTTTTCTGGCAGCTTATTGAGTTCGATACTTATCCCTGCCTGTCTGTCCTTAAGACTGTTTATCGATTTCGTGGCATTGGCAATCAGGTTACGCAGGTTCTCAGTTAACTGGGTACGTGTTTGGGCAATCTCCCTGTCGATAAGGGCAATTGCAGGGTTGTTTTCCTTTGTACTGAACGATACAACCTGCCGGCGGTTATAAAGTTCACCCAGTTTAACTACCAGTGAATTCAGCATAGGATCCTCGATTCCAACTACAGAAGGGGAGATAAGTTGCTTTTGATTTCCCGGTTCATTCAGATAAGAGAGGATATTCTGAAAATAGTCGAGCTGCATCTGGTTTGTTGCACGTTGCGTCTCAATTTCCTTCAGGTTATTCATCACAAGCGTCCCTTCGGCATCGAGGTCGATGATGTTATTCTTGGCACGGAAATTGGTGAAACGTGTACCTGCGCTGTTCATCGAGTCGGATATCCCGGTGAGCTGTTTGTTGATGAATTCAAGTGATCTCCGTTGGGCCTCATTCTGAAGATCCATCTTATTACCGATATAAACCTTAATCAGTTCATTCAGAAATTCACCATCCTTCACAGGCTCATCACTTGTAATAGAGCACTGAATGATATCTCCCATTTTTGTCTTCAACGTTGCCTTGACCTTTTTCTGATAGGAGAGGGTGGCCTGGTTCAGATCGTTAAAAAGAAACCGGTATTTAACATTGGGAATCTTGTCAATATTCGGTTTTTTTGTCAGCGTAAAATTAAAGTAAGGGTTGATAAATGGGCGGCCATACATGCCGGTTCCTTCAAATTTTATTTCCGTTAATAATCCGTTTATTTTTACCGTTCCATTGCTCGAAATCGTAAAGGTTTGGTCGGAGGCGGGAGTAATATTTAACGGGAGGCCCCTGAGATTGACAAAGTTTGGAGCTTCCTGAACATCAAAAGGTTCCTGCTTGTAAATACCTTCCCAGATAAACAAATCCTTTTTAAACCAGCTGGTTCCCCATTGCAGGGTTAACAACGTTTGATTAATTGGCGGATAGGAGGTGATGATCTCGATCTGGTTAAAAATATTGTTTTTAGGTTCGTCCATCCCGACCCCCTGGAAAATGCCTTTCATATCGAGTCCGTTTGTCTTTTCAGGAACCAGCACGGATGCGGTTACTGTATACATCGACTTTGTCATCTTTGTATAGACGTATGAGGCGGCAAAGCCGATGGCTGCAAAAAGGAGGAACCACTGCCATTGTCTTATCAGGAGGAAGAGAATACTTTTAAAGTCGAATCCTTCTTCGGTTGTTTGTTCGTCGGTGTTCTTTACTGGGTTCATACGAAGATCATGAGGGTTGTTGTAGATAATAATGATGAATTGCTGCCGGCTTCTGGCTGCTGTCAAAAGGCTGCAGTCAAAAGGCTGCTGGCTATGCGAGCAAAGTTAAAAAGTTATGGTTTTGCGATAGGCTACACCTGGTTCGAATACACTTTAATCGCTGTATAGGCAACTGTATGCTTGCTGTTGGGAGAAAGTCGAATATTTCTGAACGAAAGGAAAATCATAGATTGTCTTAAATTAGAGCGGTTTTAAAACCAGCAGGAATCCTAAAACAGTCACGAGCACTGATGTTGATGAAAGGAACAGCGAGTAGGCCTGGCTATTCAGCTGAACATTTTTATGCCTGTCGGGCTGTACGATCACGTTATCGTTTGGATGGAGATAAAACGCCTCGGACATGTATATGTTTTTTGAGGTCATGTCAAGCATAAAAGTCTTGTTCCCGTCAATGGTCGGGCGTATCACCACTACATTTTTTATCGAGGCATAATCGGTATTCCCGGCAGCCATGGCAAGCGCTTCAATCACGTTTATCGAGTTGTTGTAATTATAATACACTCCCGGGTTGCGCACTTCACCCATTACTGTAATTTTAAAGTTCAGCAGTTTAACCTTTACAATAGCATCTTTTAGTGTCTCATCCGCTTTTTTCTGGATGATCTGCTCTGCGCCTGTCTGAGTCTGGCCGATTACATGAAGATTTCCCAACATCGGCAATTTTACATCTCCCGATTTGTCAATCTCGAACCCGTACAGGTAAGCGCCACTTGGAGTAGTAAACTTCTGGTATGAATAACCTGAATTGGCTTCCATCGTGGATTCCGGATTGTAGAGCATGTTCACGTCGTTATTATTTGATTTGATACTCACATAGAGGACATCTCCTGTACCGAGAATATGATCTGTTACCTGGCTGGATAGCCCTTTAATGGTCTCATTAGATTTTATATCGTTCATATAAACCAGTTCCTGTGTGCTGCGGCACGAAAAGCCAATGATTAATACGAAGATATAGAGAAGGTTAAAATAGTTTTTCATTAATTTTTTATTTATTAGAGGTTGTTATATTTCCGGTATAATGGGTTAAAGATAAATATTTTATTCAATTCATCCTTTTTTTGTGAACGCTAGTTCAAGAGCGTTTCACCCTGGTAATTAAAAGAAATACAATCACCACCAAAACTCTAAGAATCACAAAGAAAAATAGTGAACGGAATAGCTTTAGTGTAGCTTTGAGTCTTTTATCACGCTGTATTATTCCCGTTAATCCCAAGTGAAGGAGAGGACAAATCGTTAGAAACGACGAGATAACATCTCATCTCTGAGGGATCGGGGGATTCTGTTGTCGCTTTGTTCAAACGAAGTGGAGAGGTGTTTACTGATAATTTGGAGATTGCTTCGTCTTCGTTCCTCAACTTCGCAATAATGGTTGTCACTTACAGCTTCGCCCTCTCACTCCCATTTGGGGGAGTTAACTTATAACCTGTAAAGATCCTATACGAAAATTTTAATCAAACGTAAAAATAACCATTACAGCCGGATTTCCATATACTTAAAAGATTTCCCAATGATTGTAATAATTTCTTAACAATCACGGGAATTCCAAAATCTCAGAACCGGGGTAAATCCTTAAAAACCAGCAGTCCGACAAACCTTACTATTCGCCTAATATTAAATGGCCGCATTTAATTTTTACCAACTGCAAATATAGCCAAACGAACTAACTTTTGGTTCAGATCAATTTATTTAGAACGTGTATAGATATTGATTTAAGGGTGTAATGATTTTAATAACAGATGCTAATTATTTAGCAACAGGTGTAAGGGCGAAGGGGCGACGATACGACGATACGACTGAACGACTGAACGACTGGGCGAATGGGCGACTGGGCGAAGGGGCGAAGGGGGGAAGGGGCGACGATACGACGATACGACGATACGACTGAACGACTGAACGACTGGGCGAATGGGCGAGGGGGCGAGGGGGCGAAGGGGGGAAGGGGCGAGGGCGACGATACGACGATACGACTGAACGACGATACGACTGAACGGCTGAACGACTGGGCGAATGGGCGAAGGGGCGAGGGGGCGACGATTTGACAATTTTACAAATTCGAGAATTGTCACTATTTAAACTATTTTTGTCAGTGGGTTAAAATTGAATGATAATGAAAGAACAAATTGAAGCATTAAATCTAAAATATGGCAAGGCTACTGCAGAGGAACTTTTAGAAGGTTTCCTGAACGATTACAAAGGCAGGATTGCGCTGTCGAGCAGCTTAGGGTTGGAGGATCAGGTGCTCACACAAATGGTATGTAAGATCGACAAAAGCACAAAAATTTTCACGCTTGATACCGGAAGACTCTTCCCGGAGACTTATGACCTGATTCACCGCACCAACAGTAAATACGGGATAAAGATGAATGTCTACTTTCCCGAGGCCGCTCATGTTGAACAGATGGTAGGATCAAAGGGTATCAACCTCTTTTTTGAGAGTATTGAGAACCGGAAACTTTGTTGCTACATCAGGAAACTGGAACCACTAAAGCGGGCTTTCGAAGGCCTGGAAGTTTGGATCTGCGGGTTACGACGTGAGCAGTCTGTTACGCGTCACGACATGCAACGAATAGAGTGGGATGAGGCAAACGGATTGATTAAATTAAATCCGCTTATTGACTGGACAGAATCAGATGTCCTTGAATATGTTAAAGTACACGGAATTCCGTATAATCCGTTACATGACAAAGGATTCCCAAGCATTGGCTGCCAGCCGTGTACCCGTGCAATTTTCCCCGGCGAAGATATCCGTGCCGGCCGCTGGTACTGGGAAAACCCCGATACAAAGGAGTGCGGACTGCACAAGAGGTAATAAAAAAAGCGCCCTGAAAGCGCTTTTTTTATTACCAGAATATCGAATATTAGTCAAATTTATGTCCAGGCTCCTCAAAGCCCTTGTTATATTGTTCCATAGCGCTTACGCTCATCCCCATCGATGAGAACCCTCCATCGTGGAACAGATTCTGCATCGTGACTTTTTTAGTCAGGTCAGAGAACATTACGATGCAATAATCAGCGCATTCGTCGGCAGTTGCATTTCCAAGCGGTGACATACGTTCAGAGAAATCAAGCAAATTAGAGAACATCTTCAATCCGTTTCCTGCCGTAGTCGGGGTGGGCGACTGAGAGATTGTGTTGATACGTACTTTACGCTCGTTGCCGTAAATATAACCAAAGCTCCTGGCAATTGATTCAAGCAGTGATTTGGCATCAGCCATGTCATTATACCCGTAAAAAGTTCGTTGAGCAGCCACATAAGATAAAGCCAGAACGGACCCCCACTCATTGATTGCATCGAGTTTTCTGGCAGTTTGCAATATCTTGTGAAAGGATACCGCCGAGACATCGAGTGTTCTTGTGAGTAAATCGTAATCAAGATCACTGTAGTGCCTCCCTTTTCTCACATTTGGAGACATACCGATCGAATGAAGTATAAAATCCAGTTTTCCTCCAAGAACCTCCATCGATTTAACAACCAGTGCTTCGAGGTCTTCAACATTAGCGGCATCAGCAGGAATAACTACCGAGTTGCATTTTTCAGCAAGCAGATGAGTATCACCCATTCTAAGTGCAATTGGAACATTCGACAATGTAAAGGTTGCTCCTTCTTCATATGCCCGTTCAGCAACTTTCCATGCAATAGAACTTTCGTTCAATGCACCGAAAATAATTCCCCTTTTCCCTTTCAATAAATTATAAGCCATTTAGTTACAATTTCTGAAAACCATTGGTTTTCAATTAATAAAATAGAGCACAAATATAGTGTTTATCTGAATAACGTCTATCGGTGCACAACATCTACACCACATAACCATTATCACCCTATAATTGTTTTGCAAAACTTCATATAATTAGCAGGTTCCGGAACTGGAAGCTGGCTGCTGGCTACTGGCAATTGCAGGCAATTGGCAGATCGCTACATAAAGTGACATTTTCAAAATTATTGGAAGGACAAAAAGAATCAATTCATATTGTTGTGGGCATTGTGGGTAACTTATTTTACTTTTGATACAGCCACTCTATCTCGTTGGTAACTAAACTTCTGCGAATCGCTGTATATTAGATAAAAAATTCAGTTTCATACCATTCCCCACAACTTTTTCATCTGATACAACAAATGATTAATTGACAACAGTTATTCAAACCAGCACCAGCGGCCAGCAGCTAATCCTTATTAAAAATAGGTTGATTTCCAATACCCTGACAGCTCCGGTAAAGATGATTATCTTAACAATTCCTCTGCATTGAGTATTGCAGCTGCGGTAATATTTTCTCCGCTGAGCATCTTTGCCAGCTCTTCGATACGCTCTGCCTTTGTCAGTTGCTTTAACCGGGTAGTCGTTTCGTGAGCGGTATCCTGTTTATAAACGAGGAAGTGGTGATCACCCTTGGCGGCAATCTGAGGAAGATGGGTGATATTTATAACCTGCATATCGGCTGAAACCTCTTTTAGTATCATTCCCATACGTTCTGCAATCTCACCGGAAACACCGGAGTCAATTTCATCGAATATAATAGTTGGCAACGCTTTTGATCTTGATATCAACGCTTTAATCGCCAGCATTAACCTCGACATTTCTCCACCTGAAGCTACCCTGGATATTTCGCAAAGGAGCCCGTTTTTGTTGGCGGTAAAAAGAAAACTTACAGTATCCATACCTGAGATTCCTGGCACAGCAACCGGAGATATTTCAACCTTAAAGCGCGAATTTGGCATTCCTAACAGAAAAAGTTGTTTCAGGACCCGTGATTCGATTTCCTGGGCCACTAATTTCCTTTTGGTTGATAATGCCATTGCCAATGCTTCCACTTCGCTGTATTTCTGTCCCTTTAATTGTGTCAGACGAAGTATTTCCTCTTCATTTGAGGATACATCCAGAATTTTAATCTCAAAACCATTTCGAATCTCAATTAGCTCCTGTACCGATTTAACGCGGTGCTTCTGCTGTAGCGAATACAAAAGATCCAGCCGGTCGTTGATCGCACGGATCCTTTCCGGGTCAAATTCAACTTTTTCGTCAATAAATGCCGACTCTCTGGCAATATCTTTCAGTTCAACATATAAGCTTTCAAGTCGTTGTGATAACCCTCCTGCCTCAGGGAGAAAATTGATCATTTTGGAAAGAAATCCAATGGCAGTTTTAGTCTGGTTCAACACAGAAAGATTATCTCCGTCAAGCAGCTCTGTGACATTGGACATTCCCGATTTTATCTCTTCGGCATGAGTGAGCAGTTCAAGTTCTCTTTCAAGCTCTTCCTGTTCATTCTCAATTAACTGAGCTTTGGCTAACTGATCGTACTGGAACTGGTAATAGTCGAGATCTTCCTTTGTTTTTTCGACAAGTAATTCGGCCTGTTTAAGTTCGGAAGTCAGTTTGCGGTATTCGTTAAAGCAGTTTTTATATATGAGGAGATGCTGCTGGTTCCCGGCGCAAATATCTACAACCATCATCTGAAAGGTCAGCTCATTCAGATCGAGGTTTTGATTTTGAGAATGAATATCAATAAGGCGAATTCCGATATCCTGCATAACTTTCAACATCACAGGTGAATCATTTATAAATGCCCGTGATTTGCCAGCAGGATTTATCTCCCTTCTTAAAATTGCGAAATTATCAAAATCCAGATCATTAGCCTGAAACAGCTCCTCCAGCCCTAATCCTTCAACAAGGAAATTTGCTTCAACAACACATTTAACAGATTTATCGTTGAGCACAGAGGAATCAGCCCGTTGTCCAAGAATCAACGAGAGCGCTCCAAGCAAAATAGATTTCCCTGCACCAGTCTCACCGGTAATAATAGAGAAACCAGGGCTAAGATTAACATCGAGTTCCCTGATCAACGCATAATTCTGAATTCGTAATCGTGTCAGCATTCGGTGAAATTAGGATTAAAATATCTTTTGGTCAAGAATTTTCTGATACTTTCCGGAATTTGAGGGATCACATTCCGAGAGAATAGTCATTACCCGACCCTTTTCGTCAGTACTTCCCTTCGAAAATATATTCACCAGCTCATCTGACTTGGCATCAAAAAAGAGACGATTTACGTAGGTATCAGGTTTCGACCGATAAACCCGCTGCATGTTTTTTAAGGCATCAGCAATTTCGGAACGGCCCAGGTCGGGCTTTTCGGAAAGCAAATCCAAACCTAACCGGTGATAACGGTAAAGCAACTCCCTGAAAGGTCCGTAAGCCTTATTTGTCATATTTTCGATTAACCAAAAGCGGTTGTAATTCCCTTCAAAGGCTCTCCACCCCTTTTCGCGTGCATTCTGTGAACGATTTACGATATCACGCGCTTTCACAAAATAATTGGTGCCGCCCAGCGGAGAAAATGAATCATAATCGAATCCAAGTAAAATGTAAGCGTAATAAGCGAGCAAATTTGTAAGGGGATTGGAGTTATTGGATTCGTCAAACTCCATTGGCTGGAACTCTACATATTTGAATTGTATATCGTTATCTTTCAGGTTAAGCAGCGGTGAGTTATAGGATGAGTTAAATATTGGGCGGTTTAGCTGAACCTGCATCGTTCCACTAAACTCATCAGACGACAATTGCTGCTGAATCTGTATAAAAATGGTACATTCAATCCGTTCATCGGTTGTAAAAACGTTATCTGACCATTTCCGGTTATTGATAAACTCATAAATATCAGTACGCATCGATTCGAAAACCTGCTTGTTAGTCCCCTCAACCCTGGAGCTTGACACACTGACATTGCAGCGTAATTCCTGCCCCCAAACTGCAATGGAAGAACAGATTAACATACAAATGATGAAAATTCTTGTCATAAAAACAGAAATAATCTTATAAAAATACAAAAATCAGGGCAATCAGGAGCTTAAATCTTTTGATCCAAAAATTATATTTACAATATCAACAGCAATTTCTTTTTTTTGTTTTAATCCGGAGGTAAATAGAACACCTTCACTGTTCAGGATTTTAATTTGATTTGTATCATACTGAAAACCTGAATCCTTATCATTCAATGAATTAAGAACAATAAAATCAAGATTCTTATTGCGAAGTTTTTGAAGTGCTTTCTGCTCATCGCTGCTTGTTTCGAGTGCAAAACCAATCAGAATCTGATCGTTACGTTTAATTTTTCCAAGACTGGCAGCGATACTCGGAATTCTCAGTTGTCTCAGGCCGGCATACACGAGCATTCGGACAACGGTTGTGGCAGGCTTGAAGGAGC
>CAIOOC010000513.1 GCA_903859795.1 uncultured Bacteroidia bacterium | reverse complement strand
GACTAATTAAATTGAAGTCATGCAAAAGGTACTATATCTAATGCTGTTGTCCCTTTACCTGTTTCCTATGGCAGGATCTGGTCAGAAAGTAGGACTGGTTCTGAGTGGAGGTGGTGCAAAAGGACTGGCCCATATTGGAGTCATTAAGGCATTGGAAGAGAATAATATTCCCATTGATTACATCACAGGTACCTCAATGGGTGCAATCATCGGTGGATTATACGCTGCCGGATACTCCCCGGAGGAGATGGAAATTCTGTTCAAATCGGAAGAATTTAAAAACTGGTCAACTGGAAAAATACCACCCAAATACGTCTATTTTTTTAAACAGCTTGACGAGAATCCCTCCTTTATAGATCTCGACTTTGCCCGAAAAGAGGATAAAATGCAACTCGCTTTACCCACTAATCTTATTCCATCCGGACAAATGGATTTTGGTTTTATGGAACTGTTTGGTCCAGCAAATGCTGTGGCAGAAAATGATTTTAACCACCTCTTTATCCCATTTAGATGTGTTGCAACCGACATTTACCACGGAGAACCGGTTATATTCAGATCTGGTGACCTGGGATCATCGATCCGGGCATCGATGACTTTCCCTTTTTATTTTAAACCAATAGAAATAGACAGTGTTTTACTCTTTGATGGTGGATTGGTTAACAACTATCCATGCGATGTGATGTATGAGGATTTTCATCCCGATATAATGATCGGAAGTGCAGTTGGGTTTAAGGACCGAAAGCCAAAAAAAGATGACATTAAACTTCAGATTGAAAATATGATGGTGCGTAAAAACAACTATTATATCCCGGATAGTCTTGGAATTACAATCAAATCACCAGTCGACCATATATCACTTTTCGATTTTGAGCGACTAAGCGAAATTGAAAAAGCCGGCTATGAATCAACCATGGCACAAATCAAAACTATCAAATCAAGAATTTCAAGAAGAGTCAATTTGGAACATCTCAACAAACGTCGAGAAGAATTCCGAAGTAAAAGTCCCACAATGAAATTCAACAATATCCAAGTATCAGGAGTGGATGGTTCTCAACGACATTATATTATCCAATCAATCAGACACAAATCAAAAGTTTTTGATTTAGAAGAGCTTCGACAGGAATATTTCAAGATTCTGGCAGACGATAAGATCCAGACTTTATTGCCAACAGCTGATTATAATAAGGAATCAGGTCTTTTCGATTTGCAGCTCAAGGCCGAGCAGAAAAAGCCTTTGGCTGTCGGAGTTGGTGGCTATTTTTCATTATCTGATGTCAATCAGGGATATATTGGTTTCGATTACCGTCTGTTTAATAATCTCCCGATCACTTTGCAGTCAAATGTCCATATCGGTAAATTCTACAGTTCATTTATGGCAGGATCCCGATTTAATATTACATCCAGGCAACCTTTTTCCGTGGAGTTCTATTTTATTAAAAACAGGTCTGATTATTTCTCAGGTGCAACACAGCTGTTTTTCGAAAATAACCTTTCACATTATTTCATTCGGAATGATGATAATATTCAGTTAAACATTTGTTTTCCGGAGAAAACCACTTCAAAATGGGAAGTCGGAATTGACTTTTTAAATCAGGTTGATAATTATTACCAAAAATCTGATTTTACGAAAACAGATACGCCCGACGAAACAACCTTTACTGCGGGAAACCTGCACGCCCGTTTAGAGTCTAAAGCATTTAATAAAAAGCAATACCCCACTGAAGGAAAATTGTTTAAATTTGAGACAAGCTACATCTTCGGTTCAGAAAAAGAAGATCCGGGTTCAACCTCAGCTACTAACATTATCTATCATAAAGCAAATAACTATTTTCAGTTAAAGTTGAGCTATGAAAGGTATTTCAAGACTACAAAATGGCTTACACTTGGGGTGAGCGGAGATTCTTACTTATCGAACAAGGGGTTATTTCATAATTATACTTCTCAGATACTTTCGTCTGAAAGCTTCTCCCCTACCGTCAACAGTACAATCAGGTACCTACCTTACCTCAGGTCTGACAACTTTGTTGCAGGCGGTCTGAAAGCGATTATTCCGGTCTCTGCATCTGCACATTTGAGATTTGAAGGATATTATTTCCAACCCTTTAAAGAAGTAATGAATGGTCCTGACAATATCCCGTATTACAACACAAGCGATTTTACAACTCACGCATTCCTGGGAACCGGGGGAATTGTAGTTCATACTCGCTTTGGTCCTGCCAGTATCCTACTTAACTATTACAGCGCGAGCGACCCAAAATTTTACTTGCAGATCAGTTTTGGCTATTTGCTCTACAACCGTGGGAAACATTAGGAGTCGCGAACATTCTCTCTTTAAGCCAGGTATATAGATATATTAAAACCTGTTTTCAATTTTTTAACACTGCAATTACAAATGATTGATATTCAGAATTTAAAACAAAGGTTTTCTATCCCGGGAATACTATCTGTTTCGAAACGGGACAATAACTTTATTTACGTAAACGTATCCAACCAATATGCAGACGCCGAAGTTTTTCTGTACGGTGCTCATATCACAAGCTTCAAACCTAAGAATGAAGAAGAAATCTTATGGATGAGTCCGGCATCTAATTTTATTGCAGGAAAAGCCATACGTGGTGGAATCCCTGTTTGTTTCCCTTGGTTTGGCCCCCATAAAACAGATATAAGGAAACCACAACATGGCTTTGGAAGGCTTATGGAATGGAACCTAACCTCGACAGGTCAAAATTCCATCGGGGAAACTTTGATCAGACTCGAACTTTCTTCCTCCGAAGAAACCAGAGCCTACTGGCCCTGTGACTTTTTTGCTGAGATGGCTATATCAGTCGGTAAAACGTTAAAGGCTACCCTGAAAATAACTAATATTTCT
>CAIOOC010000512.1 GCA_903859795.1 uncultured Bacteroidia bacterium | reverse complement strand
ATTATCAAAAAGAATACTCCTGCTCAATTCAACTTCTGCGCTACATTCGGCTTTGATGAATATCAGAAACTCAATGGTTTCAAAACGGTCGTGCCACAGTACATCAATGATTACGCTTATCAACTAACCAATCTATAAAAATATGAACGCCGAAACCAAAAGACACATAGATGCAGCCAGACAGGTCCTCGTAGGTGTGGTCCCTAACCCAACTTCTCAAATAGATCAGATCACCAATGCACTCATCTATAAATTTATGGATGATATGGACCAGTCTGCAATCAAGTCTGGCGGTGATGCTTCATTTTTTACTGGCGACCTTGAGCGATACGCTTGGACTAGACTCATGGATACTCGTGTTGGAAACCAAGAGAGAATGAATCTCTATTCAGAGGCATTGGTGAAGTTTTCTGAATCAAAACAGCTTCCGGAATTATTTAGAAATATTTTCAAATCAGCATATTTACCATATCGGTCCCCAGATGTACTTGGACTATTTCTTAAGGAGATAGATTATTTTAATTACTCACATCCTGAAGAATTAGGAAATGCATACGAGTATCTACTTTCAATTATGTCCTCACAGGGAGATGCCGGACAATTCCGAACACCTCGCCATATCATTGATTTTATTGTTGAGGCAGTAAATCCAACCAAAGAAGATAAGGTACTAGATCCTGCTTGTGGCACTGGAGGCTTCTTAATCAGTGCATACAAGAATATTCTCAAGCAACATGATGGTAAAGATGATCCAAAGAAAAAGGAAAAGCCTCTTACTCCTGACCAACGCAAAACATTGATGCAGAATTTTGAAGGATACGATATTGATCCCGGCATGGTCCGTATAGCTCAGGTAAATATGTATTTGCATCAATTTAAGAATCCTAAAATTGTGCAGTATGACTCACTCTCAATGGATGAAAGATGGAATGATAAGTTTGATGTAATACTTGCCAACCCTCCATTTATGTCTCCGAAGGGTGGCGTAAGTACACATAACAAATTTGGTATTCAATCTACTCGGTCTGAAGTGTTGTTTGTTGATTACATAATGAATCACCTTAGACCAAAAGGACGAGCTGGTATCATTGTGCCAGAAGGTATTATGTTTAAAAATGACGCACCATTCAAAAAACTTAGAGAGAATTTAGTTAATGATGGACTTTATGCTGTAGTAAGTTTGCCATCCGGAGTCTTCCAACCATACAGTGGTGTGAAAACTAGCGTCCTGTTTTTTGATAATGAAATAGCTAAAAAAGCTAAAGATATTTTGTTTATTAATATTGCCAACGATGGTTTTGATTTAGGTGCACAAAGAAGACCTATTAGTAAAAATGATATACCAGAAGCTCTAGAGATTTTAAACAAGTGGAAATTAGAAGGTAAAGTTGAAAGTACTTTAGTGCAATATATTTCAAAAGACTTAATTTTAAGTAAAGATGATTTTGTCTTGATTAGTGAACGATACAAAATAATAGATCATGGCAATGATACTAAATATCCAATGATTCAATTGTCTGAGATATTAGATTATAACAACCAACAGATTACATTGTTGAATCGGTTGATTACGATGATAGCTATAAGACTCCAGTTCTAACAGCAGGTAAAACTTTTATTTTAGGATACACAGATGAACTAACTGGTATTTTTACAGAAAAATTACCAGTTATTATATTTGATGATTTTACAACTGCAATAAAATTTGTTGATTTTCCTTTTAAGGTCAAATCATCAGCAATGAAGATCTTGCGTGCAAAAGAAGATGTTGCTGATATACGCTATGTTTTTTATTCGATGCAGAGAATACAGTTCAAACCAGGTGAGCATAAACGACATTGGATTTCTCAATATTCAAAATTTAAAATACCCCTACCTCCATTAGACATACAAAAGGAAATTATTGAGAAAATTGAAGTTAAACAAAAAGCAATTGAAGGTGCAAAACAAGTAATTGAAAATCTAGAGAGAGAGAGAGACGATATTTTGACCAGTCACTTAGGGGGTTAAAAGATATTAAGTGGCTCAAGTTAGGAGATGTTTGTGAGACTTCATCAGGTGGGACACCATTGAAAAGTAAAATGGAATACTACGAAAACGGAACCGTTCCTTGGCTCAAAAGTGGAGAGGTAAATCAGGGATATGTTTATGAGACTGAAGAGAAAATTACTCAAATGGGGTTAAAGAATTCATCAGCAAAAATATTTCCAATTGATACCGTCCTAATTGCGATGTATGGTGCTACGGCTGGTAAGGTTGGTCTACTTAAAACAGAAGCATCGACCAATCAGGCTGTTTGCGGAATATTACCGAACGATAAGTTTATTCCTGAATTCCTATACTCCTACTTAAGAACAAGGACGGATGATATGGTCAAATTGAGTGGTGGTGGTGCGCAACCGAATATATCTCAAGCAATCATAAGAAACTTAGAGATACCATTACTACCGATTAATGTTCAAAAACAGCTTGTTTCAGAAGTAAGGGAGGAAGAGGAAGTGATTAATTCAAATAAAAAATTGATTGACATTATGGAAAATAAAATCAACAACGTCTTAAAGAAAATATAAGGATGAACGAATTTGCCCAAAAATTATTAATAACAGTATCTAATTTGTATCAAGGTATTGAAAATCATATAGGACCTTTTTTACAAAATCTAGATCCATCACTTTTTCAAAATATAATTTTAGGAGTATTGGCAATTTTCATTCCTTTTGCGATTGTATTTCTTACAGACATCTTAAATTCAAAAAAGGAGAGAAAGAGTGAATTTGAGAAGATGGTCCTAAGTGATGAAGTGCTTGGAACAAAGAAAGTTTTTTGGCTTTCTATTATTGGGATAGTATTCTTTGCTTTTTTCTCTGGCAAGGATATTTCATCGTCTGCAAAAATTTTATCATTAATTGCAGCAACGTTTTTGATTT
>CAIOOC010000511.1 GCA_903859795.1 uncultured Bacteroidia bacterium | reverse complement strand
CCGGAAAATGATTACCACAGACGAAGTTTGCAATGTTCTCAAGATGACAGAAGAGGAAAAGTATGACCTGCTGAAAAATGTCATCATCGATTATGAACGGAAGGAGAGTAACCTGATCCAGATTTTGCATATGGCCCAGGCTATATTCGGATATCTTCCCGTTGAAGTCCAACATTTTATTGCTGTTCAGATGGAGTTATCCGTCTCAAAAATTAACAGCGTTCTAACTTTTTACTCCTTTTTTTCAACCCAGCCAAAAGGAAAATACACAGTCTCAATCTGTCTGGGAACTGCCTGCTATGTCCGTGGCGGTAAGGAGGTATTGAATAAATTGAAATCGGTCTTAGGCATCGACGTAGGTGCCACCACTGATGACAAGGTATTCTCCCTATCTGTTATGCGCTGCATCGGTGCATGCGGTCTGGCACCTGCCATGACAATTAACAAAAAGGTATACAAGCAGGTGAATCCCAATAAAATCCCCCTTATACTTGGCATGCTCAAATAGTGAGTGGGCATTCTGAATGACTTTACTCCCAATTTTCCCGCGAAGGACGGAAGATTCTACTACAAACATATATTTAATGCCATGAAAATCAATTCATTTAATGATTTAGAGGCGATAAAGGACGATTTTCGGAACAACGAGAAGGAATTTCAGTTCACGGCTCATATTTGCTATGCTGCCGGCTGTTTATCATCAGACTGCAAAGAATTCAAGGAAGCATTTGTTAATGCACTGGGGCACGCAGGCCTGGTGTCGAAAGTTAAAATAAAGCTGACAGGCTGTATGGGGTCATGCTCCCTGGGACCCACCCTGATCATCAATCCGGGAAACACGCTGTATTGTAAGCTTAATCCGGCCAGTGCCGCCTATATCGTTGACCATCATATTAAAAAAGGGAAAATTGCCGAAAAGTATTGTTACAAGGATCCATCCTCCGGAGAGATCATACCAAATTTAAGCAACATCCCATTCTTTAAAAACCAGCGCAAGATTGTATTAAAAAACTGCGGCTTGATTGATTATGGTTCTGTCGACGAATATATATCCCGAAGCGGCTATTTCGCACTATCAAAAGTGCTCAGTTCGATGACTCCTTTCAAGGTAATCGATGAGATCAAAAAGTCCGGCTTACGGGGTCGTGGCGGTGGCGGTTTTCCCGCTGGTCTCAAATGGGAAATGGCAAATAAGGTTCAAAGTGACCAGAAATATATCATATGTAATGCTGATGAAGGTGATCCAGGTGCGTTTATGGATCGCAGTTTACTTGAAGGAGATGCTCATTCAGTGATTGAAGGGATGTTGATTGGCGGTTATGCTATCGGTGCCAGCAAGGGAATTGTTTACATCAGAGCCGAATATCCGATCGCTGTTGAGCGGTTAACAATTGCTATAAAAGCAGCCCGCGAACTGGGCCTTTTGGGTCAGAATATATTTAGGAGTGATTTCAGTTTTGATATCGAGGTTAGAATCGGTGCAGGCGCTTTTGTTTGTGGTGAGGAGACTGCCTTGATGGACTCAGTCGAAGGAAAACGCGGCGAACCACGTCAAAAACCTCCGTTCCCGGTTCAGAGCGGTTTATTCGGCAAACCTACCGTAATTAATAATGTTGAGACATTCGGTAATATAGCACCCATAATTTTAAAAGGTTCTGAATGGTTTGCATCGATCGGAACGGCAAAAAGCAAAGGGACGAAAGTATTTGCCCTGGCAGGTGATATCGTCAATAAAGGATTGATTGAGGTATCTATGGGAGTTACACTCGGCGAAATTATCTATGAAGTAGGAGGAGGAATTCCCAGAGGCAAGACTTTCAAGGTGGCCCAGACAGGCGGACCATCGGGAGGATGTCTTACCCCCGGGCACCTGAATACCCCTATTGACTATGACTCATTAATCGAGCATGGAGCAATCATGGGCTCGGGTGGATTAATCTGCGCTGATGAAGATACCTGCATGGTTGATATGGCGCGCTTTTTCATGGATTTTGTTCAGGATGAGTCGTGCGGGAAATGCATTCCGTGCCGAATCGGGACAAAACGAATGCTCGAAATTCTTGAGCGGATCACCCGTGGTGAAGGGAAAGAGGGTGATGTGGAACTGCTCGTTGAACTTGGAAATTCGATTAAAGACTCTGCAGTCTGCGGGTTGGGTCAAACGGCTCCAAACCCGGTTCTGAGCACGATTAAATACTTCCGTCACGAATACGATGAGCATATCCGTCAGAAATATTGCCGTTCTGGAGTTTGCAGCGATCTGTTTATCTCACCTTGCCAGAACGCATGTCCGGCTGGTGTTAATGTTCCGGGCTATATCAGCCTGATTGCTGCCGGACGGGTTCGTGATGCTTATAACCTGATTCGTCAGGAGAATCCATTCCCATCGATCTGTGGTCGGGTCTGCACCCATCCCTGCGAAAGTAAATGCCGGCGTGCACAGCTCGACGAGCCTATCGCGATTGCAGATCTGAAACGCTATGCAGCAGATTATGTTTTGAATTCTGGAGAGCCATTTACCAGTCTGATTTTTCAGAAGAACGGAAAGTCTGTGGCAATCATCGGAGCAGGCCCATCTGGTCTAACCTGTGGCTATTATTTGGCTAGGCAAGGTTATACTGTCGATATTTATGAGGAGAAAAGTGTGGCAGGCGGAATCCTGGCCTATGGAATTCCGGAGTACCGCTTACCGAAGGAAGCCTTACGCAAAGAGATTGAATCAATCACCCAATCGGGAATAAATATTATCTATAATTCAAAAATTGGAAGCGATATAAGCTTTAATGATCTAAAATCAAAATATCAGGCTGTTTATATTGCCACCGGGACCCAGCTTTCGCGAAAGATAGGAATAGAAGGTGAGGAGAAAAACGGGGTTTATCATGGCCTGGATTTCCTTCGCGACATCAACCTGAAAAAGGATGTTGAAGTGAAGGGGATAGTCACTGTAATCGGCGGAGGAAGTACGGCTATTGACGCAGCCCGTTCGGCACTTCGTCTTGGAGCTCAGAAAGTTCATATCCTTTATCGCAGAACTAAAGAGGAGATGCCGGCAGATAAGCGGGAGATAGAAGATGCTCTTGAAGAGGGAGTTATCCTTCACGAATTGGTTGCTCCTGTTCGGTTTATCGGAAATGGTTCGGTTACAGCTATCGAATGTGTTAAAATGAAACCCGGTCGGTTCGGCAAGGATGGACGCCGGGTACCAGTTGTTGTTCCGGAATCAAATTTTAAAATCGAAATCGATCTGGCTATCCCTGCTGTTAGTCAATATTCAGATTTTCCATTTATTACAAAAACTGAAGTTGGGATTACAGATTGGGGAACCTTCATTGTCAATCCGGATACCCAAATGACAACCCAGCCCGGGATTTTTGCCGGAGGTGACGTTGCCCGCGGTTCGGATGTGGTTATTACCGCTATTGCCGATGGAAAGAATGCCGCTAAATCGATCGATAAATACCTTGGAGGAAAGGGTAAGCTGAATATCGGCGAACCTATTGAGCTTCCTGCGAAAGTTAATGAAGAGGGAATTGCCGTTGAACATGAGCGGCTACAGATGCGATACCTTGACCTGGAACAGCGAAAGAATAATTTCGAGGAAGTTCCTCAGGGTTTTCATAAACTCAATGCGATTGCCGAGGCAATGAGATGTTTGCAATGTTCAAGACGCTAAACTACCGTAAACAATAACGGCTATGATAAATCTTACAATAAATAACAAAAAGCTGCAGGTTGAAGAGGGAACCTCTATTTTTGAGGCAGCAAAACAAAATAATATACTGATTCCTCACTTCTGTTATATGGAGAATGTCCACCAGATCGGGTCGTGCCGGATCTGTGTGGTCGAGGTCGAAGGGGGTAAAACATTGATGGCTTCGTGCGTCACACCGGCAACAGAGGGTATGGTTGTACATACCAACTCCGAACGGGTGCGCGATGTCCGCAAAGTGATCTTCGAGTTGATGCTCTCCGATCATCCAAAGGAGTGCCTGAGTTGCTGGAGAAATCAGAACTGTGAATTACAGGAACTTGGAAACTTAATCCAGCTTCACGAGTTCAGGTATGAAGGGGCAAAATCGAAGGATGTGATTGACGGTTCAAGCCCTTCCATTGTGCGCGATAGCTCAAAATGTATTCTGTGCCGCAGGTGTGTTACGGTTTGCAATGAGATTCAGGGTGTAGGGTTAATGAATCCACACCATAGAGGTTTCTCAACCTTTATCGGACCGTCAGAGGATGAACTACTGGGAGAATCTGTATGTACAAATTGCGGACAGTGCGTTTTGGTCTGCCCTGTTGGAGCACTCAAAGAGAAAGACTCCACTGCTGCAGTTTGGGAAGCATTGTATGACAAATCCAAAACAGTTATTGTGCAGACAGCGCCTGCCGTTCGCGCCGCTTTGGGTGAGATATTCCTGTATGAACCCGGGACCCTGGTGACAGGTAAGATGGCAGCCGCTTTGCATCAACTTGGCTTCAACTATGTTTTTGACACAAATTTTGCAGCTGACCTCACCATCATGGAGGAGGGATCTGAATTTCTTGAAAGAGTGAAGAATGCCTTTACTGCGCCGGATAAGAAGCCTGTTTTACCTATGATCACCAGCTGCAGCCCGGGTTGGATAAAATTCATGGAACACCGTTATCCCGACCAGTTGGCACATTTATCAAGCTGTAAGTCACCTCATATGATGCTTGGCGCGTTAACGAAAAGTTATTTCGCCGAAAAGATGAATATCGATCCCGCCAAAATGTTTGTTGTTTCGGTGATGCCCTGCACAGCCAAAAAGTTCGAGATTACCCGCCCTGAAATGTTTAATCAGAATGGTTTGGCAGATGTCGATGCTGTTATCACTACACGTGAATTAGGCCGTATGATCAAAGATGCAGGTATTGATTTCAGAAGCCTGGAAGAAGGTGAATTTGACAGTCCGCTTGGGCTTTCGACCGGAGCTGCAGATATCTTTGGAACAACAGGCGGTGTAATGGAAGCTGCCTTGCGAACTGTTTATGAATTGGTCACAGGGCGTGAGCTTCCCGGGGTAAGACTTCATATTCAACCTCTGACCGGTCTAAACCGCATTAAAACTGCATCGCTGAAAATAGAAAATCCGTTACCGGAATACAGTTTCCTGAATGGCGTCACTGTTAGGGTTGCTGTAACAAGCGGACTCAAAGGGGCGGCAGAATTACTTGAAGAGATCAAAAACGGGACAAGTCCCTACCATTTTATCGAAATAATGGGTTGTCCCGGAGGCTGTATCAGCGGTGGCGGACAACCGCGTCCGGTCAACGACGCAATCAGAACCCTGCGGCTAAAAGCAATTTACCGGGAGGATGAGGGCAAAATGGTGCGTAAGTCACATGAAAATGAGGATGTAATGCTCCTGTATACTGATTTCCTGGGTGCTCCGCTTGGTCATAAATCGCATGAACTGCTTCATACGGTTTATACGCAAAGATCGAAGAATTAGAGACAATCAGAACCTTTGCGCCTTCACGTCTTTGCGTGACATATAACTGCATGCAAAGCTGCAAAGCCGCAAAGAAGAACTTAAATTTAAAATCATTTCAAATGTACCCGGTTACAGAACTCATTAAAAATCTTGCCGACCAACATGGTCGTGAGAGGCGAAACCTTCTGCCGATTTTGCAGGGGGTTGTCGAACAGGAGAAATATCTATCGGAATATTCGATGATTGAAATTGCCCGTGTTCTCGACCTTCCGGCTTCGGAGGTTTATGGAACTGCAACCTTCTATTCTTTTCTGGAATACAAAAAGATGGGCAAATACATCATTCGTGTTTGCAAAACCATCACATGTTCCATGAAAGGGAAAAATCAAATCATCAAGACTATTGAAGACATGCTGAAAATTAATGTCGGTGAAACTACACCTGACGGAAATTTTTCGCTGCTTCAGACCAATTGCCTGGGTTTTTGCCATAAAGCACCAGCAATGCTGATCAACTACGAGGTCTTTACCGACCTTACGCCTGAAAGAGTCCGTGAAATTCTGACTAACTACATCAATAAAAAAGGGAAGGAGGAATAGATGCCATCTATTTATCAACTTAAACGTGTCGATTTCATTTTCAAAGATGAGAAAGACTGGAAGGAGATTCTTAAAAATAGTCTCAACCGTCCAGCGAACGAATTAATTAATGAGTTAATCAGTTCAGAGCTAAAAGGCAGGGGAGGAGCAGGTTTCCCCACCGGCCTGAAATGGAAACTTACAGCAGAGGAAGAAGAACACACCAAATATGTGATTTGCAATGCTGACGAGGGCGAACCCGGCACCTTTAAAGATCGTGAAATTCTGTCGAAGGTGCCCTTAAAGGTTTTAACTTCAATGGCAGTTTGCGGACATGTGATCCGCTCAAACATGGGTTATATCTACCTGCGCGGAGAATATTTCTTCCTTCAGCCTGAATTAAAAAAATCAATTAAAGAGTTTGAAGATTACTGCAGGGAAATCAATTTTGATTTTTCAATCCGGATATTTATGGGCAGTGGAGCCTACATATGCGGAGAAGAAACGGCCCTTTTTGAATCAATGGAAGGGAAACGCGGAGAACCACGAAATAAACCCCCTTTCCCATCGACATACGGATACATGGGCAAACCCACAGTTATTAATAATGTGGAAACCTTAGCCCATACCTATACCATCTTTGAATATGGCGCAAAACGGTTTTATGACCTGGGGGTTCAATATTCACGAGGCTCAAAACTGTTTTCAGTTTCCGGCGATACTCCCAAACCTGGAATTTATGAGCTTGAACTCGGCATGAGTCTTGACGATTTTGTCGATGAGTTTGGTGATGGCGATACCAAGGCAGTGCAGGTCGGTGGCGCATCAGGGTTTTTGGTACCGCGTAAAAGGTTTGGAGAAACGGCCATTGGATTTCAGGGTAAACTTACGGGTATCTCTCTGCCTACGGGAGGTTCAATGATGCTTTTCAACAGCTCACGCTCTATGTACAATGTGCTGGATAACTATCTCGAATTTTTCCGGGAAGAATCGTGCGGTCAGTGCACCCCTTGTCGCGTGGGATGTCAACAATTGCTCAATGGCATAAAAGCAGTAAAACGCGGAGAAAAGAATGCCCAATATCTTGATAAATTATTACGATTGACAGAAACCATGCAGTATACCGCCAAGTGCGGGCTAGGACAATCGGTGGCAAACTCTTTTTCATCGATAGTTGAAAATTTCAGGGAGGAAATGATTTACTAATGAGGTAAGATTGATCTGTTATGGCAAAAAACATTAAAATAACGATTAACGAATTGGCTGTTGAAATTGAACCCGGTACTTCCATTCTTGATGCCGCACGCCAAATTGGGGTCATAATCCCCACCTTGTGTTATCATAAAGATCTATGTGTGGCAGGAAACTGCAGGGTTTGTGTAGTCGAAATTGTCGGGCAGAAACGATTGTCGGCCGCTTGTGCCACACCCTGTGAGGATGGAATGGATATCCTGACTAATTCGTTCAAAGTAAGAAACTCCAGAAAGCACATCATCGAACTTCTGCTTTCGGAGCATAACTCCGACTGCACCCGTTGCTATAAAAACGGGAATTGTGAACTGCAAAAACTTGCTTCTGATTATAAAATTATGACCCAGGATTTTATAAGATTAGTGCCATTTAAGAACTACACAATTGATCACTTTTCGCCTTCCATTATTAAAGACGACAGCAAATGTATCCGTTGCCAGCGGTGTGTAAGAACCTGTGAAGAAATTCAGGGAGTTAATGCATTAACAGTTGCATACAAGGGAGACCGGATGAAAATAGCTACTTTCTTCGAAAAACCCATGAATGATGTGATATGCACGAACTGCGGCCAGTGCATTAACCATTGTCCTACCGGTGCCTTGGTCGAAAAGAATTATATTGAGGAGGTTTGGGAGGCCATCGCCGATAAAGAGACTCATGTTATCGTACAAACAGCACCAGCTGTGCGGATTGGGTTAGGAGAGGATCTGGGTTTTCCGCACGGTACCCGTGTGACAGGGAAAATGGTAGCAGCATTAAAACGACTTGGATTTGATGCAGTTATGGATACCGATTTTACAGCCGACCTGACAATAATGGAAGAAGGTACTGAATTGATGGTCAGGCTAAAAAAGGCGCTTGAAGATCATGATCCCGATGTGAAACTACCTATGGCAACCTCCTGTTCTCCGGGATGGATCAAGTATATCGAGCATATGTATCCGGAATACCTCGGGTACCTTTCAACATGCAAATCACCACAGCAAATGTTTGGTGCACTCGCTAAAACCTATTATGCTAAAGTGAATAATCTTGATCCTCAAAAGATTGTTTCCGTTTCTATTATGCCCTGCACTGCCAAGAAGTTTGAATCCAATCGTCCCGAAATGCACGACAGTGGCTTCCGGGATGTTGATTTTGTGCTCACAACCCGCGAATTGGCCATTATGATAAAGCAGGCGGGAATTGATTTTCTGAAATTAGAAGATAGGCCGTTTGACCGCCTGATGGGTGAATCAACAGGCGCCGGTGCCATCTTCGGCGCCACAGGAGGAGTAATGGAAGCTGCGCTACGAACTGTTTATGAATTGGTTACCGGCCGTCAGGTACCATTCGAAAATTTAAACATTACTCCTGTCCGCGGAATGGATGGTGTGAAGGAAGCTTCGATAAAGATTGAATTCCCGCTCGATGAATGGGCCTTTCTGCATGGTGTTGAATTAAAATGCGCTGTGGCTCACGGCCTGATCAATGCAAAAAAAGTGATGGATTCGATTATTTCCGGTGAATCACATTACCATTTTGTTGAGTTCATGGCCTGCCCTGGTGGGTGTTTGGGTGGTGGTGGTCAACCAATACCTACAAATCCTGAAATCCGCCGTAAACGGGCTGAGGCTATTTATGCCGAAGATGCCGGGATGAAATTACGAAAATCACATCAAAATCCCGAAATTTTACAGATTTATAACGATTTTCTTCTTAAACCAATGGGGGTGAGGTCCCATAATCTTTTACATACCAAATACACACCGCGGGAGAGATTTTAGCCAAATAAAGCCTGCATCAAAAGTCTATTTAACTACTAAGTAAGGGATTAGCGAGAATTACAGTGCTTATTGTTTTCCCGCTAATGTTTCTCGTTAAAAAGCCTGACGGGTTATGCGGCAATGCCTGGACAAATTCAAAACCCAGTATAAGAACAAAGGCCAAT
>CAIOOC010000510.1 GCA_903859795.1 uncultured Bacteroidia bacterium | reverse complement strand
GTTTGGCCTTTGAAAGCGGGCCGCTAAGAACAATTACTTCAGGATTAAGCAACTGAATGATGTAGGCCAATCCTTTCCCCATAGCGGTTCCGATTTCATTCAATAGCGAAATGCAAAATTCATCCCCTTGTCGTGCTGAGTTTATCACATCCTCCGGTGTTACCTTCTCAGCGCAATGTTCAAACTTAGAAATCAGCGAAGATATCTCCTTATCTGTAATGGCTTGCTTTACCTTGCGCATGATTGTATTGGATGAGGCAATTGTTTCCAAACATCCCCGTTTACCGCAGATGCACAACTCCCCATTCTCAACAATCGGGATATGGGAGAATTCACCCGCAAAACCGTTTTTACCACTGCATAACTGTCCATTTATAAAAATACCAAGACCAAGTCCCCAGCTCCAATGGATTATGGTGGCATCTTTGTAACCTTTTGCTGCACCAAAACTGAATTCTCCATATGCATGCATCCTCGCATCATTGTCAATATATACTGGTTTGTTGAACTGAACTCTAAGATCGCGCGCTACATTCTGATGTCTTTTATCTTTGATTGTATAATTTACACCGGTTTTTGAATTGATCAGTCCAGGCATATCAACTCCCAGACCAAAAATCCTTTCATTAGGAATATCGTAATCATCAGAAAGTTGAACAGCTGCCTTGTGTAATTTTTCAACTAACAAATGGTCATCAATATGTGTGTCGATTTCCAGAATCTGTGTAACGAACTGATGGTTACAGTCAATTATGGACATATGGGCAGAGAAACGGGCAAAATCACATGAAATCACATAATAACCATCTTTAGGCAGTCCATATAAACTAGGTTTTCTGCCGCCACTTGACTCGCCAATACCAAAATTTTTGATGTACCCAGATGCAATAAGTTCATTCAATATCGCTATACAAGTTGGCAGACTTGTCTTCAAAGTTTTGCTAATGTCTGGTGCAGATTTGAATCCATCGGTACGGAGCAAACTCAACAACTGTTTCTTCTGTCTTATTTTATTCATATCAGCAGAAGAGGTTTTTTTTGGTAAAGGTTCGGTAGTATGACTCATAAAGTTAGTTTTAAAGAAATCAGAACTTAGTAAATCTCTTTTTTGTTAACAGCGCAGATAATAAAATGTTTAATGATCTATTTATAATTTATTAACTTTTTTTATAAATTAGTGATTTGTTAGTGTTTTTCAAAAAATATCCTTTTGCAGATGAGCAGGAAATGTGTTGCTTTTTTAAGTATATCTGAATTATCATAAATAATATGGCAAATAGGTTGAAAATTGGTATCATTGATGAGTGGAAAGAATAAATGATCACATTATGAGAACAACAATCTACTGCTTATTAATGGTTTGCTTTTTAGCATTGTCTGATACGCTTTTAGCAATGGGTCAGGCGACAAACCTGAGGTGCGAATACCTTGTAAACCCGCTTGGTATTGATTCAAAACATCCGCGATTGACGTGGTATCTGAACGACAACAGACAGGCTGCGGGACAGAGCGCTTACGAGATCCATGTTGGAACCGATTCTGCGCAAGTCGCTGCAGGGATAGGAGCACAATGGAATACAGGCAAAATAGTATCTTCTGCAATGATTTCTGATTATACTGGTTCTCCTCTGGTTCCTTTCACCCGTTATTTTTGGAGTGTAAAGGTTTGGGATTTGCAGGGAAACCCATCTACCGGCACTATTCCAGCCTGTTTTGAAACAGGTATGATGGAGATGAAGAATTGGAAGGGCGATTGGATTACCGACAACCGGGATATTAACCTAAAACCAGCGCCTGTATTTCGCAAGGCGTTTAGTATTCATAAACAAATAGTCTCTGCAAAGGCTTATGTTGCTGCTGCAGGATTATTTGAACTCTATGTTAACGGTGAGAAAGTTGGAAATCACAGGTTAGATCCAATGTATACAAGGTTCGATCGCAGAACACTTTATGTGACTCACGACGTGACCAAAATGCTCAGAGATGGCGAAAATGCTGTTGGTATCTTATTAGGAAACGGGTGGTACAATCATCAATCTACAGCTGTATGGTACTTCGACCAGGCACCATGGCGAGCCAGGCCACGCTTTTGTATGGATATCAGGCTTAATTATGCCGATGGTTCAGAGGAAACCATTTCTTCCGATATTTCATGGAAAACTTCGTTAAGTGCTGTCGTTTTCAATAGTATCTATACTGGAGAACATATTGATGGAAGGTTGATCAGGGAGGGGTGGAATATGCCCGGGTTCGATGATTCCAAATGGGAGAAATCAATTCCTGTGAATGCCCCTTCAACAAATATTGTTGCCGAATCGCTACAGCCGATAAGGGAGGTTGAAATTATCCCTGCCAGGAAAATGACTAAACTAAGTGATTCCCACTATATTTTTGATCTGGGACGAAACATTGCCGGTGTAAGTCAGCTAAAAGTAAGCGGGTCCGGAGGGACAATAATCCGGCTCAAACATGGCGAACGGCTTGGTTCAGACGGCATGGTTGACCAGTCGAATATTGATGTCCATTACCGTCCAACCAATGATCTTGATCCTTTTGGAACAGATATTTATACACTTCGGGGAGTTGGGGAAGAACGATTCAAACCATCTTTTAATTATAAGGGTTTTCAGTATGTTGAGGTTACCAGTAACAAGCCAGTCGATCTCCGATTGGAAAGCCTGACCGGATATTTTATGCACAGTGATGTTCCTGTTGTCGGACATGTTGTTTCATCCGATACAATTTTGAATAAGATCTGGAAAGCAGCAACAAGTTCTTATTTGTCAAACCTGTTTGGTTATCCGACTGACTGCCCCCAACGTGAAAAAAACGGGTGGACCGGAGATGCGCATACAGCTATTGAGATTGGACTTTATAATTTTGATGGAATTACAGTTTATGAAAAGTGGCTTGCAGACCACCGTGATGAGCAGCAACCAAACGGAGTGCTTCCCAATATCATTCCGACCAGTGGCTGGGGTTATACCTGGGCCAATGGACCTGACTGGACAAGTACAATCGCAATTATTCCATGGAATATTTACCTTTTTTACGGTGACTCCAAATTATTGGGTGACTGCTATGAGAATATTTGCCGCTATGTCGATCATTTAACCGCTGTCAGTCCTAACGGATTAACAGACTGGGGGCTTGGCGACTGGATTCCGGTAAAGTCTGTGGCATCCAAAGAACTAACCTCATCAATCTTTTATTATACCGATGTTTTAATTCTTGCAAAAGCCTCAAAGATCCTTGGCAGAAACCTCGAATTTGAGAAATATTCAGCACTGGCTGCAAAGATAAAAGATGTTATAAATTCAAAATACCTGAACAAGGAGACTGGTATTTACGCGAGTGGTTTTCAGACTGAATTAAGTGCGCCGCTACATTGGGGAATCGTTCCGGAAGAGTTACGTGGCAAGGTTGCAGAAAACTTAGCAAAACGTGTAATCGCTGATGGAAAGCATCTGGACGTTGGTTTACTTGGCACAAAGACGATTCTGAATGCCCTTAGCGCCAACGGATTTGCGGACCTTGCCTATGAAGTGGCGTCACAGAAGACCTTTCCATCATGGGGATGGTGGATAGTTAACGGAGCTACCACTTTGTATGAAAACTGGCCAATTGCTTCAAAATCTGACATTTCACTTAACCACATCATGTTTGGTGAAATCGGAGCCTGGTATTATAAATCATTGGGTGGAATATATCCTGACGAAGAACATCCCGGGTTTAAAAATATTATTCTAAAACCCGATTTTGTCAAAGGGCTCGGAAGTTTTGAAGCGAGTCACACCGGACCTTACGGAGAAATACTTTCTTCCTGGAAAAGAACCGGATCCAAAATAGAATATAAGATTACAATTCCTCCCAACAGCACAGCAGAACTCACTCTGAAAGGCACCAGGATCCTTGAATCGGGCAAGGAATTGTCTGAAAAGAGTGAACTCAAACTGATCAAAACCGCAAACGGTTTGAAATGTATTAAGTTAAAATCAGGGAATTATTTGTTTGTAATTAACTGATAGGAAGGGATTAAGGTGAAAATCAAATCAGAAAATGCAAAATGTAAATTGCAAAATGAAAGAAGACACAAATTGGTAATGTCTATTTTGCATTTTGAATTCTGCATTTTGCACTTTGATTATCTTGCAGTGCCAGAACCGACATTTAAATGCCTGAATGACTTTCCG
Source organism: uncultured Bacteroidia bacterium (assembly GCA_903859795.1). Taxonomy (GTDB): domain Bacteria; phylum Bacteroidota; class Bacteroidia; order Bacteroidales; family Prolixibacteraceae; genus JAAFHB01. The sequence continues at coordinate 2,167 of CAIOOC010000510.1, read as the reverse complement.
TTAAAATACCGGTAGTTTCCAGGGATCACGGTAGGTGAGTTTAGTGAGTTTTTTACCCTCCTCCTCAGTGAAATTCATTTTTGAAGAATCCCAATGTAAAAGTTTTCCTGCACGGTAGGCGATGTTTCCCATTTCAGAAATGATAGCTGTTTGTGCACCAACTTCTACCGAAGCATTTGGCTTTTCTCCCTCACTGATTCCTCTGAGGAAATTCTGTACATGTTCTTTCAACCCCCCGATGGCAGGCTGATTAGGAACATCTTCGATATATTTCTTCTTGTCTTTGTTGCTAACTTCGGCGGTAACCAGCCAGCCATTGCGTGAAACGATCAAAGTTCCCCTGGTTCCGGTGAAAGATACCCCGTGGTGCATTCCATAAGGACCCATTCTTGGAATTAACCCACATTCCCAGATCATTGTATGATTCGGATAACTGTAGATTGCCTGCTGAATATCAGGAGTTTCAATAACCCCTTTGTTCAGATAGCATCCGCCGCCCGGGGCAACAGAATCGGGATAACCAGCATTCATTCCATGGAGTGCAAAATCGAGCAGGTGAACACCCCAGTCGGTCATCGCACCACCAGCATAATCCCAGAACCACCTGAAATCGTAATGAAAACGGTTTTTATTGAAATGCCTGAGCGGTGCAGGCCCCAGCCACATGTTGTAATCGACATAGTCGGGCGCCACTGAATCGGGTTGCGCAGGGACCGGTTCTCCCATCCCTTTGTAGATCCAGGCTTTAACAAGATTAACATCACCCAGTTTACCCGACCTTACATAATCCGATGCATCGAGCCAGTGCTTGCAACTGCGTTGCCACATTCCAACCTGGACAACCTGTTTGGGATATTTTGAAGCCGCTTTTACCATTGTAAGGCACTCTTCAATACTGTGCCCCATTGGTTTTTCGACATAGACGTGTTTACCTGCTTCAAGAGCCATAATCATCATCAAGGCATGCCAATGATCCGGTGTCCCGATTATAACCACATCTATCTCCTTTAATTCGAGCATTTTCCTGAAATCGGTGAAAAGCTGTGGTCGCTTATTTTTGAGTTTTTCAATTTCGGCTGCCCTTTCATTAAGGATCATTTTGTCAATATCGCAAAGGGCGATGCATGTCACATTTTCTTCATCCAAAAAAGCTTTCAGATCGGAAAATCCCATGTTCTTACAGCCAATCAGACCCACTCCTATATGATCGGACGGGCTGCTACAGCTTACGCTTCCGGGAATCATTGATGCGGCAAGGGTGGTGCCGGCAACAACTCCTGATTTTTTAACAAACGACCTACGGGTTATTTCCTTCATTTTTTAATTATTGGGTTTCCTGCCTCAGACAGGTTACTGGAGTTCTTTATCGGATAGCAAACCTATAAAAAAAAATGGTAAGCGTGTCAATCTTACCAGGTTTTATCGTGTTGATTAATTCTTTGTTTTTCTACAAAAAAAGCATCTTGTCGACATAAATATCCTGAAATGCGGGATCTCCCTCAAGGTTCACGAGATTTGTTTTGGACAAAATATCATCGGTAATAAAGTGATCTGTAAAGAGAAACATTTTTGCTCCAATAAGCGCAGTATTACCCCGTTTATGAATTTTCTCTGCTGCAATTTCGATCATCCCCGTTTCAACAATGTGGGTGATATTGATGTAATTGCCGAAACCGCCTGCGATGTATAACTCATGGATGTCTGTCAGGCTGATAGACAGTTTTTTAGCCAGGATGGTTAATCCGGCTGCCACAGCCGCTTTTGCAAGCTGAAATTCGTTGATGTCTTTTTGTGTTAATCTTACTTTGCCAGCCAACAAAATATCCTGATCGCCTGAATTAATTTCACCAAACATTCCAAGCAGGTCCAGTTTGTGGAATATCGCTACTGCATCAATAAGTGCGCTTCCACAAACACCTTTGGGTACGGTATTCCCTATAACATTCACCTCAATTTGTCCTTCAACCAGATTTAAGGATGAAATTGCACCCGTTACAGCTCTCATTCCCATTGAAATGGTCGCCCCTTCAAAAGCGGGGCCGGCTGCTGTTGAAGCACAAACGATACGCTCTTTATTTCCGATGACAATTTCGCCGTTTGTTCCAAGGTCGATCAGGGCAGTATAGTATTCTCTTTCATGTAGTCCGGTTGCAACAATCCCGGCCAG